>PARV01000051.1 GCA_002712055.1 Gammaproteobacteria bacterium
CTGTGCTGTTGTCAGTGCTTCACTGTCCTTACTAGCTGTGTAGGTGTAAGTACCAAGACCCATCGGGATTCTTTTACCGTCGCCCGCAAGACTTGAGTAACGATAGACCCAAGATTTACCACCTTCCTTTGTGCATTGAAGATAAAGCCCTGTAGCGCCGCCTACGGGATGCCAAGTCGGAATAGGGTTGCCTTTCTTATCAACGTAAGTTTTCCTCCAGCGAAGCTCTGAGATGGCTCTAGCGGACAAGATTTTGGACTGTCTGGGCATCTTATATACCAACCTATATACCAACTGAACGTAGATTATATTGTAGGGATTTAGAAAGATTTAGAAGATTCTAGTCGTCCTTGACTAGATAAGTGGTACCAGCGGGCGGACTCGAACCGCCACGCCTGTGAAGGCAATGGATTTTGAATCCATCGTGTCTACCAATTTCACCACGCTGGCATTTTCGATCTGTTCAGCTCTGTCTTGTAATTCCTATAACTTCAATAAATAATTTTCCTACAGTTTGATTTACATGTAGGCTAGTTTTTCGCGCTGATTGGTTCCTGATTATACCAGCTGACTTATTAGCTGCAATTGTGCCGTTTTTTAGAGTATTCATTTGTAAGTCGATTAAAGATAAACCCTCAAAGCAAGAACTTTTAAAGATGCTGCTCCAAGAATTTCATTACGAACTCCCAGAACACCTAATTGCTCAATATCCACTGGAGCGTCGAACCGATAGTCGATTATTGTGTCTTAACGCCGCAACCGGATCAGTTGAACACTGCGTATTTTCGGAGATTATCGAGTATTTGCAGCCTGAAGATTTACTGATATTTAATGATACACGAGTTATTCCTGCTCGCTTATATGGGGAGAAAGACACTGGAGGAAAAGTAGAGATTCTGATTGAAAGAACGCTCAGTAACAACTTGATTGTAGCCCAGGTGAGAGCCAGTAAATCCCCAAAGCCTGGAACAATTCTCCATTTTAGAGCACAAACAAGCGAGAAAGAGTCCACGCAAAGAACCCTCAAGGCAAAGGTAACAGGGAAGCAGGGAGATTTTTTTGTTCTAGAGTTTCTCTCTGAATCGAAATTTTCTGAAACACTGGCTGAATTTGGGCATGTTCCACTACCTCCCTACATAAAAAGGCCCGATGAGCCTCTAGATGGGGAACGCTATCAAACTGTATATGCTTCGCATGAGGGGGCCGTAGCAGCGCCAACTGCTGGTTTGCACTTTGACCAAGAGTTGTTGAAAGCGATTAACTCTAAGGGGATAGAGCAGGCCTTCCTGACTCTCCATGTTGCCGCTGCTACGTTTCAACCTGTACGAGTAGGAAATGTTTTAGAGCATAAGATGCATAAGGAAACGATGGAAGTTAATGAACAAGTTTGCAAAAAAGTGAACGATTGCAAAGCTCGAGGGGGTCGAGTTATAGCAATCGGGACTACGACAGTAAGAAGCCTTGAGTCAGCAGCAAGTGGAGGCAAATTGAACCCTTTTCGTGGAGACACCAACATTTTTATCTATCCGGGCTTTGAGTTCCAGATTGTCGATGCGATGGTAACTAATTTTCATTTACCAGAATCGACGTTGTTAATGTTAGTTAGCGCTTTCACAGACAAAGAAATGCTACTTGGCGCCTATCACGAGGCTATAGCTAAAAACTACCGATTTTTTAGTTATGGTGACGCTATGTTTATCTACAAAAGCTAAACTTATTATTTGTACATTGGTTACTAAAATTTCATCACGGATATTTTCAAATCTTCTCGTTAAGGTGTTTGCCGTCTCTCATCGTCTTTCATTATTTGATATACTACGCGGCCTTCTAGGGTATATATACTGACGATCAAACAACTAGGAATTGGGAACAACATGAAAGCACCTGTAAGAGTTGCTGTCACTGGGGCAGCGGGCCAGATTAGTTACTCTCTACTCTTCAGAATAGCTGCCGGCGAAATGCTTGGAGAAGACCAGCCTATTATTCTTCAATTGTTGGAGATTTCGCCTGCTTTGGAAGCTCTTAACGGGACAGTCATGGAACTTGAAGACTGTGCTTTTCCGCTGGTTTCGAAAATTATACAAACTGACGATCCAAATATTGCATTCAAGGATGCTGAATTTTGTATTTTAGTTGGAGCTAGGCCCAGGGGGCCAGGGATGGAACGAAGCGATCTTCTAGAGGCCAATGCCCAAATATTCTCTATCCAAGGAAAGGCAATTAGTGATAACGCTGATTCAAATGTAAAAGTTCTAGTCGTTGGCAACCCCGCTAATACCAATGCATTAATAGCTTGTAGGAATGCTCCTAACCTAAAACCTAGCCAATTTACGGCAATGACGCGACTAGACCACAACCGCGCTATTGCGCAGCTTGCGCAAAAATGTGGCTATCACAATAGTGATGTTTCTGGTCTCATAATCTGGGGAAACCATTCAGCGACTCAATATCCAGACATTCATCACTGCACGGTAGCCGGTCAGCCAGCAACTGATTTGGTCGAAGTTTCTTGGATTGTCGAAAACTTCATCCCCACCGTGCAACAGCGAGGGGCAGCCATTATTAAGGCCAGGGGTTTATCCAGCGCAGCTTCTGCAGCCAACGCTGCTATAGAACATATGCGTGATTGGGTGAATGGAACAAATGGGGGGATGGTTAGTATGGGAATATATAGTGACGGATGTTACGGTGTTGAGGAAGGGCTGGTATTCTCTTTTCCAGTTATTTGTGAGGGTGGAAGTTACTCGGTAGTTCAAGGGCTTCCAATTAACGATCTGAGTCAAAAGCTAATCAAAAAAACCGAAGTAGAGCTTAAGGAAGAGAAAGAAGGGGTTTCAGCTTTGTTACCGTAGAGATTCTATCGCAAGCGCTACCGGGTTATCCTACAAAAGATGAAAAATAATGCTTTGGCAGCGATAAGGAGCCATCCGTTTTGGTCTTACCAGATTCTAGGATGGTCGATTTGGTTCAGTCTCTTGGTTGCGGTTACCTTCGCTCTTGACTTTCAATCATTGAGTTATCTTGTTACTAGATCCATAGGCTTCCTCTATGTAGCAGCCCTTGGGTTTGCGCTGTCTACCCCGCTTCGATATCTGTTTCGCATCGTGTCTAGGTTTCCTGTGTTAGTTAGCTCAGTTGTCTGCTTGTTTTTCATAATTCTAGCTTCGGTATTATTGCGATTTTTAATTGGGTCTTTTGGGCTTGAAGGAGTTGTAGGGTTAGATTACCCAGCGGGAACGCTATTTATATGGAGCGGTCTATATTTTGTTCTTAAATTAAACCTTCTTCTTCAGATAGAACAAGAAAAAGTATTACGGTCAACAGCTCTGGCGAATCAGGCTCAGCTCTCAATGTTACGTTATCAACTTAATCCCCATTTTTTGTTTAATACTTTGAATGCCATTTCTACTCTAGTTCTGGCTAAAGCTACTCAACAGGCTAACGAAATGCTTACTAAGTTAAGCAAATTCTTGCGTTATTCATTAGATCACTCGCCTTTAGACAGGGTCACTCTGGCCCATGAGCTTGAAACATCTCAGCTTTATCTTGATATAGAGAAAGTACGATTTGCAGACCGGTTGCGATTGCAATTTGACATTGGAGCAGATGTCGGTGAGGCGCAGGTTCCTACTCTGTTGTTGCAACCGATTATCGAAAACTCTATTAAGCATGGTATTTCTAAGGCTGAGGATGGAGGCACTATTGCAATTGTTGCAAAAAAAGAAGAAGGAGACCGGCTCTTAATAGAAATTACCGATGATGGTCCCGGAGTCTCTGATAAAGAGATTTCTGGCCAGGTATTCCAACCTTCTAAAGGCGTAGGGATAAGCAATATCAGGAACCGTCTACAGGAGATTTATGGTGAGAGTTATGAGCTACGGTTTACTAATGCTGAACCGCATGGGCTAAAAGTAACGGTATTGATTCCTTATGAAAGAAGCTAACTCGAAAAAACTGACAACCATTATTGTTGATGATGAGGAGCTCGCTAGGCAAGGCTTAGCAATGCGTTTAGAAGAAGTGTCTGAGATAGAAATATTGGCGCAGTGCCAAAACGGTAGGGAAGCTTTAAATGCAATTAACGAGTATGAACCCGATCTGGCTTTTCTCGATATACAAATGCCAGGGACGAGCGGACTTGAGTTAATTGGAGAAATTCAGGGTGACGTAATGCCCATGATTGTATTCGTCACAGCCTTCGATGAATTTGCAGTAGATGCGTTTGATGTCCATGCTGTCGATTACCTCTTGAAGCCCGTAGAGTCTAATAGGTTAAAGGAAGCGATTAACAAAGCGCAGAAACTTAAAATGCAACAGGGGGCGCTCGGTGACAAGCAAAAGCTTTTAGAGCTAGCAGCGAGTCTCTCAGGCAAATCTTTAGATGCAATTGGAGAATTATTGGAAAGCGGTGACAATCTTATTGAACATGCTGATCGGCTTGCGATCAAGGATGGTACGTCCCTGACTTTTGTGCCAGTTAAGGATATTGACTGGATTGATGCTGCAGGCGACTACATGTGCGTCCATGCTAAAGGGGAGACCCATATTATGCGGACCACTATGAAAGAATTGGAAGCTAGATTGGCCCCATCGATCTTTCAGCGAGTGCACCGCTCAACCATAGTAAATCTGGAGCGGGTAGAAAAGATCTCATCCCATATCAATGGTGAATTTCATCTCATATTGGGTGGTGGCATTTCTTTGAAAATGAGTCGTTCGTATAAGAATAAAGTGAAACACTTTTTCAGAGAATGATCTCTAGCTGTTTCTGAGGCGGGGTATTATCTCTTACCGATATGATTTAATGGCAATTCGGTGGAGTTAACTACTTCACGCAATATAAAGCTGGAATGTACATCTGATACCCCTTCTATGCGAGTAATCTTATCGAGCAAAAATTCTTGATAGTACTCCATATCAGGAACGATAACTTTTAGCTGGTAGTCTGCCGACTGCCCGGTGATCAAAAGGCATTCGACGACCTCGGGGTAACTCTTCACCTTATCTTCGAAAACTTCAAATCGGTCCGGCGTATGACGATCCATACTAATCTGGATGAGGGCGGTAAGCTTTAGGTCTAATCTAGAAGCATTCAGCAAGGTCACCTGACGCTCAATAATGCCCCCTTCCTCTAGTTGTTTCACTCGGCGCGCACATGGGGTAGGCGATAGACCTATCTTATCTGCTAGCTCCAGGTTTGTAATGGAACCGTTGCTCTGCAGTTCTTGCAGGATACGTTTGTCTAGTTTGTCCAATGCCATTAAGAGCTTCTATGTGTAATTAGTCGAATAAAATCGAATTGTATAGTATAAACACCTATATATACATATAAATATGGTTAATATAGCTAAAAAATAAGGGTTTTAATAGAAAATATGAGTGGAATCACTATCGTGATTTCACTATAGTTGCAGGCCTTAAGACACGGCAAGGCAAAACAGGCCTGAACGTGGAAGCACAACTAATAGCCTCACGAGGGCTTAGCAAGAAAAAGTAGAATTCAAATAATGGCATGTCTGCGGGACGATGGATCGGTGATGGAGGAGCAACGGACTCAGTAACCAGTTTTGTTACCAAGTCGATAGAAGGAGTGCAAAGATATGAGTAAAAATCGCTTCGATTACACCAAGTACAAACCGTTTCAACCAATCGGACTAAAGAATCGGCGTTGGCCTGATCAGGTTATTACTGAGGCTCCAACATGGTGCAGTGTAGACCTGCGTGATGGTAATCAAGCCCTGATCGAACCGATGACGGTGACACAAAAAAAGAAGATGTTTGAGCTACTGGTTGAGGTGGGCTTCAAGGAAATCGAGGTTGGTTTTCCATCGGCATCCCAACCGGATTTCGATTTTGTACGTAGTCTCATAGAAGAAGACAAGGTACCAGAGGATGTCACTATACAGGCGCTCACCCAGGCTCGTCCTGAACTCATTCAGCGAACATTTGAATCACTTAAAGGCGCTAGGAAAGCTATCCTACATCTTTATAACTCGACTTCAATTGTTCAGCGAGAGAAGGTTTTTAAAACAGATAAGGCAGGCATTATTGAGATCGCTGTAGCTGGTGCCAAAGAGGTCAAACGCTGTGCTGAATCGCAACCTGAGACCGAGTGGGTGTTCCAGTATTCACCAGAAAGTTTTACCGGAACTGAAGTGGATTTTGCCGTTGAGGTATGCGATTCAGTAAACGAGGTTTGGCAACCCACACCTGACAAGCCAAGCATAATTAACTTGCCTTCAACCGTAGAGATGGCGACACCTAATATTTACGCTGATCAAATTGAATTATTCTGCCGCAGTATTAAGAATCGTGATTCAGTCATAATAAGTCTTCATACACATAATGATCGTAGCTGCGCAGTTGCTGCGGCTGAATTAGCAGTGATGGCAGGTGCACAACGTGTCGAAGGCACGTTGTTAGGTAATGGCGAACGCACAGGCAATATGGATATAGTAGTGATGGCTATGAATTTGTACAGTCAAGGCATCAATCCCGGGCTAGAGTTATACGATATGGATCGCATTGTATCGACCGTGCGTGAATGCACTCAGATAGACGTGCACCCGCGGCAGGCCTATTCCGGAGACTTGGTTTTCACTGCATTTTCAGGGTCACACCAAGATGCTATCAAAAAGTGTCTGGATATCTATGAAGAAGGTAGCACTTGGGAAATAGCTTATTTGCCGATCGACCCCAGAGACATTGGCCGTACTTATCAAGATGTAATCCGAGTAAACAGCCAGTCCGGTAAAGGTGGAGTGGCCTATGTGCTATCCAATAAGTTCGGGTTTCTATTGCCAAGATGGTTACAGATCGAGTTCAGCCAGGTGGTGCAGAAAGTTACAGAAACCACGGGGCAGGAAATTCATCCTGACGAAATCTGGGAGTTATTTAATCAACACTACCTCGATAACAAGAAAGTGCTTAGTCTGGAGAATTTTACCATCGAGAAGAGTGAAGGTCGCGAGACGTTCAAGGCACACCTGGATTATTTTGGGAAAAACTTGGCTATCAGTGGCGAAGGTGATGGGGTGCTTGATGCTTTCGTTGAGGCTCTTAAGAAAGCCATAAATATCGATTTCGAAATTATGGAATATGGTGAGCATGCTCTGGGACAAGGAGCTGATGCCGAGGCTGTCACTTACATACAGATTCGCTGCGATGGTCGGCGCTACAGTGGGGTAGCTATCAGTAAGGATATAATTGCTTCATCGTTAAATGCCTTTATGGGAGCTGCCAGTCAGTTACTAGACGAGCAACAAGCAGCTGCATAAACTCAAGTCAGAAAANCGAACTGAGTCGAGTAACTGGAAATCCGACTGACTTCAGTGCATAGCTAAAAAANCAGTTCTCGAGATGATNGGCAATGTTTTCAAAGGTGTNGTGACTCNTCTNGTGTNATTTGGCTTCCGTAAATCANAGAATATCTGNCATCGCGTNTTCGAATTGGAAGATAATCAGTANCCCNNGCNNAACGTATCGTTAGNTACTAATTGGTTATATCTCNGCCNCGAAAATGTGCAAAATTTTTNNCGGTGGCGCCCCTNCTAATCCAAACTTTCCCGTTTATTATTGCGACTAAAGCTCTATTATTCAGTATCCTGTGAAATGCACTATTACGNGGCCCGAGCAGTTTCCTAAGATGTTGTCAGTCGAGCCGTAAATCAATAGAGAGCATGAGGCAGTGATCTGGTGGGCCTTATCAATGAAGATGAAGCACTAATAGCGGCAGCCCTTAAAGGGTCGGCTTATGCTTGGGAGAAGCTAGTCAAGCGTTACGAAAGTCGGATTTTTAACTATGGTGTCAGAATTACAGGAAATACCTCGGATGCAATGGATTTGACACAGGAGGTGTTTCTTGGAATCTATCGAAATCTGCACCGGTTTCGAGGAGACGCAAAATTCAGTAGTTGGATTTTTCGCATAGCACATAACAAGGCAGTTGACATAAATCGACGCAAAAGATTAACGACAACCCTGGCCCACACAAATAACGACGAACCTGATTTTCTTGAGACCGTTGCCGGTGATAACAGGTATGAGCCAGACAAGAAGTTGGATGATCAGCAGGCAAACAGTCGGGTCATCAGTATGCTTGCCAGGCTGTCTTTGGAACAAAGGTTGGTGATAGAACTCAAAGTGTATCAATCCCTGACTTTTGAAGAGATTGCAGATATGCAGGGTGTCTCGGCAAATACAGCCAAGACTCGTTTTTATACTGCGTTAAAAAAATTGAAAACTGTATCGGAGGAAAATAATGTCCTGTCCTAAGACACAACATTTACTGCAAGAATATTTTTCGGATGGGCTAACGCCGTTAGCCAAGAAAGAGATCGAAAACCATCTCAATTCGTGTGAGCAGTGTAATGATGAGTTTAAGTTTTTCTTGTTGGCACACAGCAATATGAAGGGCTGGAAGGACCAGAGCGTACCGCACTGGGATCGAGGATTAGAATTGTTTAAACGAGAACATCGTAGTGAAAAAGAATCTATGGGGTTCTGGGGCCGCTGGCAATTGGTGCCCACGGCTATCTCTTTCGTTATGCTTTGCGTTCTTCTATTGAACGTGAGTGTTATTTCTGGAGAAAGGGGGTTCTTCGTCTCGTTCGGAGCGAATTCGTCTAATCTCCAGCTTCAATATCAATTGGCTGAAATTCAAGAGCAATATTTGGTCGAAATGGATACTTTAGTAAATCAAGTCGGAGAATGGCTAGATAGTAACAATGTGCAAGTGCTGCAGGTGGTAATGGAGCGTACCCGGGAGGCGACGATGGAAAATCTCGACCTCATCTATGCATATTTTGAACAACAACGTTTGCGTGATTTGGAAGACATGCGGATAAGCTACCAAGAACTGGTAGACAGTGATTATGAAACCATTCGTTCGCTGCAACAGTTAGCTCGGTTTGTTAGCTACCAGGACGATGCTGTCCGGTAAAATGGTAAGAGAGCCTAACATGCATAGGTGGGTTAGATTGATAGTAGCAGGCATGTCTGTGTTGTTAACGTCGAGCCATACAGTTTCTCAGGACATAGAAATTGAGGATCTGCAACGGAATATTGATATATTCTCCAATATTCTAGAGGAAGTGCTGGAGCTGGACCAAGGGTCAGGTTTATTTGGGTTAACTCTAGCTGGAATTGATAATAATTATTTGCTTGGCCAGGGAGTGGTATTCGAGATACGTACGCCTCTGGCCAACAGGCGTAACAGGATCAACTTAGCATCGCTCAACTCTGCTATGCAGTCCCTGCAAATTCGTACTAATTCATTCGTAAGTACCAGGACTGCTGCTCTATCCGCTGATTCTGATTTACTCTCGCCCTTAACTTTGATGCTTGATCAGGCGAACAGTTACTACCTTGACATGATGGAAAAGCTCGTAAATTTTGATTACTCATTTATCATCAGCTCCGCCATTCAACAGGCACTGGATTCCTCCCGTTCACTGCGATCATTAGATGGCATTGATGAAGAAGAATACGAGCTGTTGCGTAATGAGATCGAGATCATGAGAATCTCGATGAATAATAATCTTGGTGAGTTACAGGAAATCGAACAGGAAATCCGCAGGGCCAATAGCGATGCCGCTCTTGCTTCAGAAAATAGTTCTGAAAGGGAATCGGATATAGGACCGCGCGTTGATGGTTTGCTCACTAACATTGAATCTCTACGAGAACGGGTAGTCACAAAAGCAGAGGAGCTGAAGGAGCGTAATGAAGCTGCGAAGCTTGAATATATGCAACGCTGGGAACGTGATCTAATAGACTTTGAATCTGATTTATATATCGCTTTATGTGATTATGGTTCTAGCCTGCGTGAGTTGCCTGAAAATGAAAATATTTCGATAATACTCATTGGTCTTGGAGAGGAATCTACGCAATCTACTCGTCGTACCAATAAAGTACATATCATCAGTAAGGCCTCTGTGCTTAGGTGCCAGCGAGGAGAGATCGATTCGCTGATTCTGCAGCAACGCTCAGCTAAGTACTCTTATTAGGATAAGCACTAAACGCATTACCAGAGCGATTTATAAATCACTTTTGAGATTTGTATTGAAATTTCAGGATACGAAGACCGATGCTAACTCAGGGAGTAAGCTTATTTTACCTTGGTCTTAACTGAAAATATTTTATAGAATGTTGTCGAAATTGGTTTTAGCTAACGCCGGTCAAATATAGAATTAGGGTTAGATTAAGTTAAGTTGTTTTAGAGGAGGATTCGATGGACTGTCCGAAATGTGATTCCGAGATGGAGGAGCTCAAGATTGAGACGCTGCATGGCCCGGTGGTAATCGATAAATGTAGTGGCTGTAAAGGGTTATGGTTAGACAATGGAGAGGGAGAGCAGTTAAAAGGTGACTGGATGTCAGATTTTGCGGACAGCGGGGATCCAGAGGTCGGAAAGACTTATGACAAGGTTCGTGATATTCGATGTCCTCGTTGTGGTGAGCCGATGCAAAAATTGAATGATACTAAGCAAACGCATTTGGCATACGAGGCCTGTGAACAACACGGAATGTTCATGGATGCGGGTGAATTTACTGACTATAAGTACGAAACATTATTAGATATTTTTCGAGATATGGTGAGTTCTTTAAAGCGCAAGTAATTTTCACTCTACTTTTTTCTCACGAATGCCATTTTGGATGCTTCCATATGGCATTTTTTTCGGCCAGTTCGTTAAGCGGTAGAAACTTCCCAATGTCTGTCCAATGTTCAGCACTATTATGAAAGTCTGATCCAGCTGAAACGCAGAGAGATTTGGCTATAGCCATCTGAGTGAGATGTTTTTGGGCGCTCAAGTCTAGATTTCCGTAACTTACTTCCATGGCATCTCCCCCAGCGATAACAAAATCGTTCACTAGCTCGTTTAGCTTGCCCCTGTTTAAAGGATAACGTGTAGGATGTGCAAGCACACTCAGTCCTTTTGCGCTATGGATGGTATCTATTGCCTCAGCCATATCACACCAGTTTGGTTCCACGTATATCCGACCACGCTTAGATAGAAAAGTCTTAAATGCTTTCCGACGATCCTTGACAATCTTCATTTCCGTTAAGAAATCAGCTACATGACTCCGAGAAAGAGCTTTAGATGGTAGTTTTTCACAGTAGTTGTCGAGGCCATCGATACCCAGCTGTTGTAGTTTAGTATTCATTTCAGTGAGGCGAGTTCGGCGGCGGGCTTGCTGAACAAGTAACAGCGATTTAAGCTTAGGTTCTTCAGATTTGATGCAGAGACCTACTATGTGAATTTCACTTTCTTGCCAATTGCAAGATATTTCCACTCCTTCAATCAGCGTCATTGTCCCATCGATGTTCTTAATTTCGCTGTTTGCCGCCGTGCAATCATGATCGGTAATTGCCAAGTGAGTAACTTGATTAGCTAGTGCCCGTTGCACCAGAAAAGCGGGAGGATGCTTACCGTCGGAATAGTTGCTGTGACAATGCAGATCGAACTTCATTTACGTAATTGTGGACTTCAATACCTATAAAGGGAATCTATATTTTATATAGATCTAGATGCAATCTTTTTTAGTATAAAACAGTACGTTGACATAAATCTTAGACGCGGATTACCTCGCATCTGAGTTTTTGCAGGAGTAACACCGACTAAGCTCCAGCAGAACCAGACTGCGGGATATTGGGCCCATCTAGGCATAGAAACCTGCGTTAAGCCGATAGCGAATACTCTTTTGTTTGCAAATTGTATAAGGCGCCAACAATAAAATATGCTTGCTCTTCATAATACTTGACTATTTTACTTAGGTATTTGATAATTTCCCTCCATGATAGGCAAATAAGGCAGCCTTATGAGATTAACCACCAAGGGTAGGTATGCGGTTACGGCCATGCTAGATCTAGCTATGCATAGGGCTCAGGGACCGGTAAGTTTGGCCGACATCTCTCAAAGGCAGGCAATTTCCCTTTCTTATCTGGAACAGCTTTTTGCCAAACTGCGAAGAGTTTCATTGGTCAGCAGTGTACGAGGTCCTGGTGGTGGCTACGAACTGCTGCGAGGTTCCGAGGTCATCTTTATATCCGAGATAATCGATGCTGTTAATGAATCAGTAGACACGACGAGATGTCACGGCGCAGGTGATTGCCAAGATGGTGAAACTTGCTTAACCCATTACCTATGGGAAGACCTGAGCGAGCAGATTCACAGCTTCCTCGAGGGCATTAGCCTTGCTGACCTTGTGGCGAAAAATGAAATAAAACACATCGCCGAACAACAGGATCGCAAGCAAACCATCATGAGCGAGAACCCAGGTGGATTTGGTGAAGGGAATGACTTACGTATACCGCTTAGCAGGCTTTAAAAAGTGAGGGCTTAGAACAAAATGCATTTTCCTATTTACTTAGATAATTCATCTACCACTCCGGTGGATCCGCGTGTAGCGGAAAAAATGATGGAGTGCCTGACACGGGAAGGTAACTTTGGTAATCCAGCTTCTCGCTCACATATGCCTGGCTGGAAAGCTGAAGAGGCAGTGGAAACAGCTCGCCGCCATGTCGCTGATTTAATTAATTGTGATCCACGCGAAATTGTTTGGACTTCTGGAGCGACCGAAGCTGACAATCTCGCCATCAAGGGTGCTGCGCACTTTTATAATAAGAAGGGCAAACACGTTATCACCTCTAAAATTGAACACAAAGCGGTGCTGGACAGTTGTCGCCAGTTGGAAAGAGAAGGTTATGAAGTTACATATCTTGACCCTTCCGAATCTGGAATCATCTCTCCCGAATCCGTAGCTTCCGCCATCCGACCGGACACAACGCTGGTTTCATTAATGCACGTCAACAACGAAATTGGCGTGATTAATGATATCGAAGCAATTGGTAAAATAACGCGCGAACAGAAAGTTATATTTCATGTCGATGCAGCACAGAGTGTCGGCAAAGTAAATATCGATCTTGAAAAGATGCAGGTCGACCTTCTGTCACTCACTACACACAAGGTTTACGGGCCAAAGGGAATAGGTGCTCTGTATGTACGTCGTAAGCCACGTATACGAATTGAGCCTCAAATGCATGGTGGTGGCCATGAGCGAGGTATGCGTTCAGGCACATTACCGACCCATCAAATTGTTGGAATGGGTGAAGCGTTCCGGATCGCTAAGGAAGAGATGGCCGAGGAGAATTCACGAATATTAGCTCTACGAAATAGGTTGCTAGAAGGGCTAAGTGATATAGAGGAAGTCTATGTGAACGGTGACATCGATTACCGCGTTGCCGGAAATCTCAACATCAGTTTCAATTTTGTAGAAGGTGAATCTCTTATTATGGCGCTCAGGGATTTGGCAATTTCTTCCGGGTCTGCTTGTACCTCGGCGAGTTTGGAGCCCTCCTATGTGTTGAGAGCGCTGGGGCTAAATGATGAGCTAGCGCATAGTTCTTTGCGGATAATGATAGGACGATTCACCTCGGAAGAAGAAGTAGATTACACGATCGAGAAAATTCATGCAGCCGTTGCAAAGTTGCGAGAGCTATCGCCGCTCTGGGATATGTACAAGGATGGCGTTGATCTCGATCAGGTACAATGGGCTGCGCATTAGTTAATATAGATTTTTAATGAAAATTTAAGCGGGGATAATGACTGCTTGCTAGTCACAAGAGGAAATTATGGCATATTCAGACAAAGTTTTAGATCACTATGAGAATCCACGTAACGTTGGCAAGTTAGATGATAAAGACTCGAATGTTGGGACGGGTATGGTAGGTGCTCCTGCCTGTGGTGACGTGATGCGTCTGCAAATTAAAGTTGATGGTAAAGGTATTATCGAAGACGCAAAGTTTAAAACCTATGGTTGTGGATCGGCAATTGCATCCAGTTCGTTACTGACCGAGTGGGTAAAAGGTCGTTCCCTAGACGAGGCTACCGAGATAAGAAATAAGGATATTGCCGATGAACTAGGATTACCTCCGGTAAAGATTCACTGCTCGGTATTAGCAGAAGATGCTATCCAGGCAGCGATAGCCGATGTTAAGCAGAAAAACAAGGGGTCAGACGAGGCTGAATAAGCCTGACGAGCGGATCTCGGGTCACCCAGTAGTTATCGTTGGGAATTAGTAGCATGTCTATATCGATCACAGAAACAGCAGCGCAGCATGTAGCGGAGCAATTAGCGAGCAGGGGACATGGCCTCGGTATTCGGGTGGGAGTGACAACCACGGGATGTTCTGGCATGGCTTATGTGTTGGAATTTGTCGATAAGCTAGAAGTGGGAGATCAGGTATTTGAAAATCAGGGCGTGAAGATCGTCGTTGATCCAAAAAGCTTAACCTACTTAGACGGTACAGAGATGGATTTTGTTAAACAGGGTGTTAATGAAGGGTTTGAATTCACGAATCCGAATGCCAAGGGTGAATGTGGCTGTGGTGAGAGCTTCAGCGTTTAGTTATAGCGAAGAAACACGCCTGTATCATTTTACTAGCTAAATATCCACTTAATGCAGCCAACCTTGGTAACTCGATCGCTGCATAACATGGCTTCCTCAGAATTAAGTCCAATCCGATTGTGCAGAAGATAAGCCAGAATTTTTTTGATCTCTTCGGAATTCCCGAGTCCTTTACTGTAGATCTCGAGTTGATAGGCGAGAAATATCGTGATTTACAGGCAAAATTTCATCCGGATCGTTTCGCTCATGCTGATGAACAGGAAAAACTCGCAGCGGTGCAGCAAAGCAGTTACTTAAATGAGGCGTTTGACACTTTAGTTTCACCGATTAAGCGAGCGGCCTACATCTTGACTCTACACAATCTGGACATTGAACATGTCGATCAGTCTGAGCTTGGGATGGATCTCCTAATGGAACAAATGCAATTACGTGAAGCACTTGATGGGTTATCTAAAGATGAATCTGCCATGATGGAGCTAAGCAAATTAAAGACTGAAGTCACAGGTAAATTGCAGCAGAAGCAACAGAGCTTTTCTTTAGATATAGATAAAGGGAAACTATCGATGGCAAAGAAGAGATTCTACGAAATGCAATTTCTCACCAAGCTGTTAAAGGAAATTGAAATCAACGAAGAGCAGAGGCTCGGGTACTGAATGAGCTTGCTACAAATTTCAGAACCCAATTTTGAATCGCCTGTTTCCACCCATAGGCTCGCGGTGGGTATTGATTTGGGCACAACTAATTCTCTAGTGGCTACAGGATGTGGAGGAAGAGTTGAAATTTTGCCAGATCTAGATGGAGAGTATTTGCTGCCCAGCGTTGTTCAATACCGAAAAGGGTCGCCGCCTGTAGTAGGCGAGAAAGCCAAAGCCGCAGCGGTAGCCGATCCCGAAAATACTGTTATATCGGTCAAACGACTGCTGGGTAAGAGCGCCACTGAAATTAAAAACAGTGATACTGTCGGCAGATATCGACTGGATTCCTCTCGGGATGAAAAGGCTCCTGCTCTGTTAACCGCGAATGGTTCTCGAGATCCAGTTCAGGTATCGGCTGACATCTTGAAGGCCTTGATTGCCCGAGCTGAGGACTTCCTCAAAGGCAAGCTGGAGGGTGCCGTAATCACTGTACCGGCCTACTTCAACGACGCGCAGCGCCAACAAACTCGGGATGCCGCACGACTGGCAGGATTGAAAGTGCTGCGCCTGCTCAACGAACCTCCGGCGGCTGCCGTAGCCTATGGGTTAGATAGTAAAGACCAGGGAAACGTGGTTGTGTTTGATCTAGGAGGCGGTACGTTTGATGTCTCATTATTGAGCCTTAAAAAAGGTATCTTTCAAGTTTTGGCCACGGGAGGAGACACTGCTCTGGGAGGTGATGATTTTGACAACGTGCTAGCTGAATGGCTGAGCTTACAAGTATTTGGGGGTAAAAAACTTGATTTAGGCGAGCAAAGTAAACTACTCCATTACGCCAACCAAATAAAACACCAGTTAAGTGATCTCGAATCTGTGGAACTGAGTTATGCCGACTGGTCGGGTCGCCTGAGCCATGTTCAGTTCAGCACTTTGTGTGAAGATTTGATTAATCGTACTATCAAAACCTGCCGTCGGGTACTGCGCGATGCGTCAAAATCAGTCGGAGATATAGATAATATCGTTATGGTGGGTGGAGCAACGCGTATGCCTGCGATTAGGGCCGCGGTAACACAATATTTCGGGAAACCGCCATTAACTCACATCGATCCTGATAGGGCTGTGGCGATTGGGGCTGGTGTGCAGGCAGAAATATTAATTGGTAACAAAGCCGCGAATAATTTTCTACTGTTGGATGTCAATCCATTATCCCTAGGAATTGAAACGATGGGAGAATTAGTTGAAAAAATCATTCCACGAAATACTACTATTCCTGTTGCACGTGCCCAAGAGTTTACGACATTTAAGGATGGTCAGACTGCTATGAAACTGCATGTTGTGCAGGGAGAACGAGAGCTGGTTAGCGACTGTCGATCACTAGCGCATTTTGAGCTGCGCGGTATTCCTCCTATGGTAGCGGGTGCCGCGAAGGTTCGGGTCACTTTTCAGGTGGATGCTGATGGATTGCTTAGCGTGATAGCAGAAGAATGTAGTACTGGGCAGACCGCCGAAATTCAGGTGAAACCTAGTTATGGTCTGGATGCTGATTCTATTGAACAAATGTTGAAGTTGTCCCATGAGCATGCTCACGAAGATATGGAACTACGCGCTCTGAAGGAGGCTCAGCTGGAGGCTAGCCAGCTTATGGAGGCAATTGATGCTGCTATTGAGGTGGATGGTGGCTTATTAACCAAAGAAGAAGCCAGAGTAATTTCTTCAGCTATTACTGAATTAAAGCAGGCTTTAGACAAGGAAAGCAGTGGACGGATTCATGAGCAGACCGAAAAGCTGAATAAGGTGAGTAGTGAATTCGCGGCGCGTCGAATGGATCTGCACATTGGTAAAGGGCTGCGTGGAGAGTCAATCGATGCAGTTGATCAGTCCAACAAATAAGCGTAACCAGGGATACAGATAACAACATGCCCAAGCTAATTTTCCTCCCCCACGAAGTAATTTGTCCTGACGGTGCTGAAATAAATAGCGAGCCAGGTGTGAGTATTCTGAATGCTGCCCTCGCCAATAATATTCCTATCGAGCATGCTTGTGAAAAATCCTGTGCCTGCACGACCTGTCATGTGATTATCCGGGAAGGTTTCAGTTCGTTGGAAGAAGCAGAGGAGAATGAGGAAGACTACCTAGATAAAGCTTGGGGTCTGGAGCCGGAATCGCGCCTGAGTTGCCAGGCGTTAGTGGCCGAAGAAGACTTGTTGGTTGAAATACCCAAGTACACTATAAATATGGTTTCAGAAGGTCATTGAGCCTCGGGAGGGATAAATGAAGTGGACAGATATTTACGACATCGCGATAGAACTCGCTGATGCTTACCCTGATACCGACCCTCAGTATATAAATTTTGTCGACCTGCGGAACTGGATAATAGAATTAAGTGATTTCGATGATGACCCAGATCGTTGCGGAGAAAAAATCCTTGAAGCTATCCAGCTTGCCTGGATAGCTGAAATAGCTGATTAATACTCTGAATAAGCAGGGTTTTTTGTATCTTGATTCCTGGATAAAAAGCGTATAAAACAGCCGGAAGGTCACGTATAATGCGCGATCTTTTTCGAACATAGATTACTGGGAGTTAGGATGCTCATCGAACGTACACTTTCAATTATTAAACCGGATGCAGTAGCCAAAAATATTATTGGCCAAATCTATAGTCGGTTTGAGAACGCAGGGCTGAAAGTTGTGGCCGCTAAAATGTTGACTCTAGAAGACGAAACAGCTGGTGGGTTTTATGCAGAGCACAAGGGTAAACCTTTCTATGATGACCTGATCGAGTTCATGACTTCCGGACCAATAATGGTTCAGGTGCTGGAGGGTGAGGATAGTATTACGTTAAACCGAGATCTGATGGGGGCAACCAACCCAGCCGAGGCAAAGCCTGGAACTATTAGGGCTGATTTTGCAAAGTCCATTGACGCAAATGCTGTACACGGATCAGATTCCGCGACATCAGCTGAACGCGAAATTAACTATTTTTTCTCTCAAGGAGAAATTTGTTCCTGATCTAATTTATGCTTGGAGCTAGGAGATCATGACGGCAACCGTTTTTTCGAATCTAGCCGGGATGGGCAAAGAAGGCCTGTGCGCCCTGTTTGCTGAATACGGAGAAAAACCTTTTCGTGCCGAACAAGTCATGAAATGGATTCACCAACGCGGTGTCTTGGATATCGATTCCATGACCGATATCAGTAAAAACTTGCGCGAACATCTTAAGAAAACCACAGAAATTCGCTTACCGCTCATTGACGAAAGCTATGTCTCAGACGACGGGAGTCGCAAGTGGATAATTGATATCGATAGTGGCAGTAAAGTCGAAATGGTTTATATACCTGAGGCTGGCAGAGGAACCCTCTGTGTATCCTCTCAGGCTGGATGCACTCTGGATTGCAGTTTCTGTGCTACTGGCAAGCAGGGTTTTGATAGGAACCTTAGTTCCGCTGAAATAATTGGCCAATTGTGGTTGGCTAATGAACAGCTTGGCACTTTCAAAGGTATTTCCCAGCGCGTGACCAATGTAGTCATGATGGGTATGGGTGAGCCACTCCTTAACTTCGACAACGTAATGGAAGCGATTAGCCTTATGATGGATGACTGTGCCTATGGGTTGTCCAAGCGAAAAGTTACTATCAGCACGGCCGGTGTAGTGCCTGCGATAGATCGTATGAAAGACTACACGGACGCTTCCCTCGCTATATCCTTGCATGCGCCCAATGATGAACTGCGTAGCCAACTCATGCCCATTAATAAAAAATATCCAATCAACGAACTATTCCGCGCTGTTCGCGCATACTTTGCCAGCTTGCCGGACAGGCGAGTGCCAGTTATTGAGTATGTGCTAATCGCTGGGATAAATGATCATCGGCAGCACGCGCGGGATCTGGCTGAGCTATTGAAATCACTGCCATGTAAGATAAACCTCATCCCTTTTAATCCATTCGACATGAGTAGCTACCGCCGACCCAGCAGTTCTTCGGTCAGCAATTTCCGTCAAATTTTAAAGCAAGCAGGCTACACAGTAACGGTTCGTACAACCCGCGGTGACGATATCAGAGCAGCTTGTGGTCAATTGACGGGGGATGTGGCAGACCAAACTCGGCGCGGTGCACGGGAAAAAAAGCGGGCAGCAAATGAAGTTGAAAAAAACTTTGGCTCTGTTGATATTCTGACTCTGGCTAACGACAGATCCTAATGGATAAGCACCACTTAATGACCTATACCACTCCAGTTAAATGCTAATATTTATTTGTGAATTTTCTAGTAAGTGGTTGAGTGGCATCGATTGTTTTTAGCAGCATAACTTAACCGCGTTTTTAGTAGGATTAACTAGAACATGGAATTTATCAAAGGTTAACTAATGCAAATTGGCCAGGTTCCACAACAACAGACTGAAGAGGTCAGCGATCCAGAGATCGACTTGACTGCGGGTGAAATATTGCGGCAGGAGCGATTGCGAATTGGTTTGACTGAAAACGAAGTTGCCGATCATCTGCATATAACGAAACATTATGTGAGTGCCATAGAATCGGACAACTATCAAAAGCTCCCTAATGCAGTTTTTGCGAAGGGCTATATCAAAAACTATGCGATATATTTGAAATTAGGCATAGAAGATATTCTAGAACGCTACCAGGTGCTAGCCATCCGACAGTCTGAGTTAAGCCAGGAAGCCACCGCGCGACGAGGTCTTCGGCTTAGGGATAAGAATAAGCTATGGGTGGTTCTCTCCGTAGTCGTTTTTATTTGCGGATTTACTGGTTTATGGGCTTTCAATTATTTTATTGCCACTGGTGATAGTTCGCGAGCATCCGAGGCACCTATTCTAAATATGACTCCTTTGTCTCCATCTAATCTTGATTTCAACGCAACGGTGACTTCCCTAGAAGAACAAGCTGATGGCACAAAAACAGGATATCTACCTAAAGAAATTTCCCAAACAATGAACGAGAAACCTGTGACTATGACAGAAACAGGCGATCATCTTATCGAGATTACTGCGGCTGGTAATGATGTTTTGAGCATTAGTTTTAGTGGAAATAGCTGGGTTGAAATTAATGATGTGAATGAGAATGAGATTTACCGTGACATTCGTATAGCAGGGGATGTTCTGAAAATCCAAGGTAGCTCTCCCTTTAATATCTTACTGGGTGACGCATCATTTGCTCATTTGACTTTTAATGGGACCGAGATAGACGTTTCCGACCAGGTTCGTATCGATAATTCGGTACGTTTGACAGTGGGCTTATAAGGACGAGATAGAGTGATGAATGTTCACCCACATATTACTCGTCGCAAATCGCGCCAAATTATGGTGGGTGATGTTGCTGTGGGTGGTGACGCGCAAATTTCTGTCCAGAGCATGACTAATACTGAGACTACGGATGTCGATGCTACGATTGACCAGATAAAACAAATGGAAACTGCCGGGGTTGACATAGCAAGGGTTTCGGTGCCGACCATGGATGCGGCCGCGGCTTTTAAGCAAATTCGGAGCCAGGTGAGAGTCCCGTTGGTGGCCGATATCCATTTCGATTATCGCATTGCACTAAAAGTGCTGGAATACGGTGTGGATTGTTTGCGAATCAATCCAGGGAATATCGGTA
>PARV01000052.1 GCA_002712055.1 Gammaproteobacteria bacterium
CCAGTTACCTTGCCCGGAACGTCTGGTGGCACAAAATCGCGTCCTATATGAGTAGTCATGCTAATTGCCCCGAGGCGCGTAATACGCCATTAATATAGTGTTCATAGGCCCCGCACCGGCACAGATTGCCTGATAAGCCTGCGCGGACTTCTTCACGTGTGGGACTAGGATTACTGTTCAGTAGTGCAACCGCAGACATAACCTGGCCCGGTGTACAGAAACCACACTGGGGTGAGTTTTCCGCAACGAATGCTTGTTGCACCGCATGCAATGTGCCATCCGCCGCCTTGACTCCCTCAATGGAAATTACGGCCTTGTCTTTCACATTGTGAGTGAGAACTGAACAGGAATAATTCGGCACACCATCGATCAGGACCGTACACGCGCCACACTCACCCCGATTGCAACCTATTTTGGTGCCGGTTAAATCGAGTTTGTAGCGAAGAGTATAGGCTAGTGTTTCCGATGGCATCACGTCCACGGGTCTGCTGCGACCGTTTATATTGAGAGTTATCAAGCGTTCGGCGGCACTTTGCCCAGATTGGGCATTGGCCAGATAAAATCCAGTACCAGTTGTAACGGCGGCACCGGAGAAGATTGTCCCCTTGATAAAACGTCTGCGTGTTAGTTTGGAATTCACTGACATTGCTCCGTTTTTTATTTTAGAACCACGCGCAAAAGACACTGTCACTGCGCGCCCGTATATCGCATATATAGCTACCCAACAGGCTAATGTTTATTTGTCTAAAAAGCAACAAACTCAGGACGTTAGGACTCTACCAAACCTCAGCATTGTAGGGGGTTTTTGCTTATTTTGGGATGTAAAGTTACAGACAGTGACAAAAAAGACCGCGTCAACAATCCGGGGAGTTGATTCCCTAGTTCAACACCCCCTGTATATAAGCGCCAGTGTATGATCCTTTTACCCTTGCTACTTGTTCAGGAGAACCTCTGGCGATTATTTTACCGCCGCCGCTACCGCCCTCCGGGCCGAGGTCGATGATCCAGTCGGCAGTTTTGATAACATCGAGATTGTGTTCGATCACCACTATCGTATTACCGTGGTCACGCAGGTGATGAAGGACGGCCAACAGTTGCTTGATGTCCTGAAAATGCAGTCCTGTGGTTGGTTCGTCTAAAATATAAAGAGTCTTGCCGGTATCACGTTTGGATAATTCCCGAGATAATTTTACCCGCTGCGCTTCACCTCCAGAGAGAGTGGTAGCTGATTGCCCTAGACAGATATAGGAGAGGCCCACATCCATCAATGTCTGTAATTTCCGAAAGATGACCGGAATGGCGTCAAAGAATACTCGAGCCTCATCAATGGTCATATCCAGCACTTGACTAATGTTCTTCCCCTTATACTTAACCTCCAAAGTCTCTCGGTTATAGCGTTTCCCACGGCATTCATCGCAAGCGACGTAGACGTCCGGCAGAAAATGCATCTCAACTTTAACCATTCCGTCGCCCTGGCAAGCTTCACAGCGACCGCCCTTGACGTTAAAAGAGAATCGGCCAGGCCTGTATCCGCGGGTGCGGGCTTCCTGAGTGCCGGCAAATAATTCCCTCACTGGGGTAAAGATGCCTGTGTAGGTTGCCGGGTTGGAACGCGGCGTTCGACCGATTGGGCTTTGGTCGATATCAACTACCTTGTCCAAATGTTCCAGCCCTAGGATTGATTCAAACGGAGATGGATTCAGTGTAGTTGCTTTATTCAGTTTGCTAGCGGCAACCGGATAGAGAGTGTTATTAATCAGTGTAGATTTTCCGGAACCTGAGACTCCAGTAATACAGGTAAATAAGCCCACAGGAATGGAGACATTGATGTTTTGCAAATTATTACCGATGGCTCCATCCAGTTGAATGAGTTTTTTTTCGTCGTAAGGCGTTCGTTTCTCGGGTACGGCGATACTCTCTTTGCCTGCCAGATACTTTCCGGTGAGGGAGTTGGGAGCACTTTCGATTTTGTCGATAGTTCCAGCAGCGACGATTTCACCGCCATGTACACCAGCCCCTGGACCAATGTCGATGATATGGTCAGCGCTCCTTATAGCTCCTTCGTCGTGCTCTACCACAATGACACTATTGCCAAGATCGCGCAGGTGAAATAGTGTATTAAGTAGTCGTTTATTGTCCCTTTGATGAAGGCCAATAGAAGGTTCGTCTAGGATGTACATCACCCCAACCAAGCCTGCACCGATCTGGCTGGCTAGACGAATACGTTGTGCCTCGCCGCCCGAGAGCGTTTCAGCACTGCGGCTCAGGTTAAGGTAATTGAGGCCCACATCCTCTAGGAACTTGAGCCGATTTTGTAATTCTTTTAGAACCTTCTCGGCAATCTTGGCGCGCTTGCCCTTTAACTTCAGTTTATTGAAGTATTCAGCTGCTTCGGTTACGGTCATTTCAGTGATGCTTGGCAGGTTAATTCCTTGAATAAGTACGTGTCGCGCATCCCGGCGCAGCCGGGTGCCGCTGCAGTCGGGACAGGGCTGAGAACTTAAGTACTTTGCCAGTTCTTCCCTGACTAGGTTTGAATCCGTCTCGCGGTAGCGGCGTTCCATGTTAGGAAGCACTCCTTCAAACGGATAGCTGCGGGTTCGAGTGTCGCCTCGGTCATTT
Source organism: Gammaproteobacteria bacterium (assembly GCA_002712055.1). Classification (GTDB taxonomy): domain Bacteria; phylum Pseudomonadota; class Gammaproteobacteria; order Pseudomonadales; family Pseudohongiellaceae; genus UBA9145. Next base: position 2,623 of record PARV01000052.1, read on the forward strand.
ACGTATATAAAGTCTACAACTTCTCCATCACTTCCTTGCAAAAGCACTTCCTGGTGCTTCCTAGAAAGCTTGTTAAAAGGTGTATCAACAGCAAATCCGAAGTGGTCGGCCAAAGAAGATAGTATATGGAAATAATACACGCTACGCCTATCCCAGCCACGAATAGCACCCTCTGATAGAGAAAGGGAGCGATCGGTAATTACTCGTTGCTCGTCGAAGAATTGTTTGTGGCCCAGACCGTCACAACCAGAGCAGGCGCCAGCCGGGTTATTAAAAGAAAACAACCGTGGTTCGAGTTCCGAGATACTGTGCCCGCATTTCGGGCAGGCAAAAAGGGAGGAAAACACCAGGTCTTTTTTTGCGCTGGTCCCTTCCATCATGCTCACAACAGCCAGTCCTTCGGCAAGTTGGAGCGCTGTTTCAAAACTCTCTGCTAGGCGTTGTTCCAGACCAGGCCGTATCTTCAAACGATCGATCACTACATCGATAGAATGCTTTTTGTTCTTTTCCAGATCTGGCGGATACTCAATTTCACATACTAGACCATTAACGCGGGCCCTGATGAAGCCGCTGGTTCTGAGTTCATTGAAAACATGGACATGCTGGCCTTTGCGTTTCCGTACGATAGGTGCCAGCACCATAATGCGAGATTCTGCCGGAAGGGCCATGACCTTATCCACCATCTGAGAGACAGTTTGAGCCTCCAGTTTCATGTTGTGGGTTGGGCAATGAGGTTCGCCCACCCGCGCGAACAGCAAGCGCAAGTAATCATAAATTTCGGTAATTGTTCCAACGGTGGATCGAGGATTATGGGATGTGGATTTCTGTTCGATGGAAATTGCAGGAGACAGCCCTTCGATGTGATCTACGTCGGGCTTTTCCATCATTGATAGAAACTGCCTGGCATATGTGGATAGCGATTCTACATAACGACGCTGACCTTCGGCATAGAGCGTGTCAAAAGCTAGAGAAGATTTACCCGAACCGGAAAGGCCTGTGATAACGACGAGTCTATCCCGAGGGATAGAAAGATTAATGTTTTTAAGATTATGGGTGCGGGCACCGCGTACTACAATCTTGTCCATGGTGAGCTGGGAACCAATTGGCGAAACAGACCATTATCGACAATTCTCGATAGGTGAGTAAAGTGCGGCACTCGTTTAGTGAAAATTGATCGATTTTCACTGAAAATTTCTCATGCAGGGTAGCTTGGTATAGACTTCAGAGTTAGTTACAAATTTTTACGAAATTAAGGGGGCAGTGTGGCAAGTCGAGGTGTTAATAAGGTAATTCTAGTAGGTAACGTAGGGAACGAGCCAGAGTGTAGAACCATGCCAAATGGTAATTCCGTTGCCAATATCTCGGTTGCTACCAGCGAGTCTTGGAAGGACAAAAATACATCGGAGCAACAGGAACGCACTGAATGGCACCGGGTAGTTTTCTTCAATCGACTTGCCGAAATTGTAGAGCAATATGTGAAGAAGGGTTCGAAGCTCTACATAGAGGGAAGGCTGCAAACCCGTTCGTGGGAGCAAGATGGTATTAAGCGCTATACCACTGAGATTGTTGCCAACGAAATGCAGATGCTTGATTCTAGAGGTAGCACTAATCAGGAAGGATTTGGAGATCAAGCCACAGCTACGCAAACTCCCCAGCAGGCCGCTCCTGCCAACTTTGATAACTTTGACGACGACATACCTTTCTAACAAATCTCCTGAGCAAAAGGATTACTTTGTGAAAAATATTCCTGTGTGGCCTGTTCTAATTTGGTCTCCTAATTTATCCTTGATTGGCTGCTTCATCAGCCCTAACACAGCTTGAAGCTGTAATGTTGATTTAATCTTCAATGTATTTAATTTCCTGAGTAAGCATGGTGCCGCAGCAAGCATAGCGTTTAACTTCGAGGGAGGATTTTCTGAAGTTTAATAGCTAAAATGCTCTATGTGTCTGATACTGGGAGTAATACCGGCTTGAAGCTTTTTATAGTGGGCGGCAACCATCCTGTAGCAAAGGAACTGATCGGGAGCTTACGCAGGTTCAAGATTCGTTTTCAGGCGCCAGCCGACAAACGGTTTGATCCGGATAATGGTGTTGCCATCGCCAAGATGGTTACCGATTATTCACCCACGCTGCTAATCAATCTGGCCGACTTTATTTCCGGCAACCATGGGGCTCTGAATCGTGCGGAAACTTCTGAGCAACGGTGTGAGAAGATTAACGCGCTTTTACCAGGCACGTTGGCGGAAATTTGTAATCACCTAAATATCCCTATGTTACAAATTTCTAATGCTTACGTATTCGATGGGGAGAAAAAACTCGGGTACAACGAAAACGATGATACCAATCCAGTCGGTGTTTATGGCAAAACCTCAATGGACGGCGAATTGGCGGTCCAGAAACACAACGCTCACATAATTATTCGTTCCGGCTGGCTGTTTGGAAAATATAAGAAAGGCTTGATCAAGTCCTGGATTCGCAGCATGATCAAGAATGGCGGAATGCTTCAGGTTTCCAGACGACGTTTCAGTCCCACGCACACTGGTGATCTAGCAACGGCGATTCTAGCGGTGTGTCAGCAAGTGGATTGTGAAGCAAGTGTGTGGGGTACTTATCATTACACTGGTCTTGAAACCAAGAAAGAGAGTGAGTTCGCAGAACAAACCTTAAGATATGCAGCTAACCATGACGAGCAGGTCTACCAGTTGCTGGATAACATTAAGATTACAGAGCGAGAGGCTAAACCGCCCGAGATTCATAACTCGACTCTGTCCAGTAAAAGAATATTCGACACTTTCGGGATAAAACCTAAATCTTGGCATGGACATTTGCAGGGTGTCATCAAGTCGCTTTACAGCGATCGGCCAAAAGGATCTGCTGACACTAAACAAGAAGCAATTTCAAAAAGCAGCGCGGCCTAGTCGGGATGTATCGCATGAATCTGTCACACAAAAACCACCCTCTCACTCCAATTGATGAAGCCCTTGAAAAACTCTTGATTGACTTGCCTCGGACCGAGGGCACTGAGTTGGTGACTTTGGCTGATGCATGCGGTCGTGTGCTGACTGAAAGGCTAGTTGCTAGCATAAATGTACCTTCCCACGCTAACAGTGCTATGGATGGTTATGCAGTTTGCACTAAAGATCTGGCCTTTGAGCCAACGAAATTGAAAGTGGTTCAGCGTATAGCGGCGGGGCAAGTCGGTAAGCGATTATCCAAGGGGGAGGCCGCACGGATATTTACCGGAGCATCTATTCCTGAGGGAGCTAATGCGGTTGTTATGCAAGAAAACTGTTCTTTGGTTGGAGATGAGGTGGAAATTCTTCAGAAGGTAAAAACGGGAGAAAATGTGCGGGAAGTTGGGGAAGATATCCAAGTCGGTGAAGTACTTTTGCATGCAGGCCATCGTCTGCGACCCCAGGATATAGGTTTGGCCGCTTCTATTGGCTTAACTAAGTTGTCCGTGCAACGAAATCTCACAGTAGCTGTTATTACCACAGGGAATGAATTAGTGCTTCCAGGCAACGAATTAAAGGACGGTCAGATTTATAATTCCAATTTTTTCACGCTTTCCACTTTGTTGCGGTTGCTAAATGTCGAGGTTATCGAGTTGGGCATAGTTGAAGACGATCTGGTTACAACCACTCAAACACTAGAAGAAGCGGCCAGAGTGGCAGACTGCATAATCAGTACAGGTGGTGTCTCGGTCGGGGAAGAAGACTATGTCAAAACTGCCGTAGAGTCGGTTGGGAGCCTGGACTTATGGAAGCTAGCTATAAAACCGGGAAAGCCTTTTGCCAGTGGCAAAGTACATAATACCCAGTTTTTCGGCTTGCCTGGTAACCCTGTCTCTACTTTCGTGACTTTTGTACTCCTTGTAAGACCTTGCTTGCTCGCCATGCTCGGCTGCAAATCACCTATGGCAACACTATTTCAGGCGCAAGCAGCATTCGATAGTGATAAATCTGGTGAGCGTCAGCAATACTTGCGGGTTTATCTGGGGAAAGATGGCAAAGGCCGACCTGAGTTAAAATCCTGTGATAACCAGAGTTCTGGAGCGGGTAGTTCCTTGTGCAGGGCCGATGGCCTTGCCATAATCCCTCCTTATACCTCGGTTGCCAGGGGAGACACTCTCGAATTTATCCCTTTCTCTGAATTACTAACGTGACTCCATATCAAACAATAATCCGGCGATTCGCGGTTATTCTCCTGACTGGACTACTCCTTGAATCTTGTGCTGTCCAAGAGCAGGGGCGAACTAATGGTGAAGTAGCAGAGGAGCTAGATCAAACTATTAGCGTTACCACGCTGAATCAGGCTGAAGTTTATCAGGGAACGCCGAGTGATGATCGACAGCGCCTCATTGCTGATCTTTTATTCGATGGGCTACAGGCCCTAGATGCTGACCGCTTGTTGACACCGATTGATGATAATGCCCACGCCCGCTTTAAACGTGCGTTGGCCTATGATCCGGACAATGAAATTGCAAGGCAGGGTCTAATTGATATTGTTGCACGTTACGTTGAACTGGCTCTTGAAGCCAGCCGGCAAGGTTTGTTCCCCGACGCCGAATTACTGTTGGACCGGGCACAGTTTGTCGATGAAGATCATCCAGCTATAGCTCAAGCGCGGATATACCTTCAAGAGGAGATGAATTCAGGGGATTTATTTTTTAACCTTGATGGTCGGGAATTTGCACGCCGTAGCGAAGCAGCCCAGGAACGGTTGTCAGATATAGCGAGGCAAGCGGAAAAACTAGATGCCTTCTTTTTGATTACAGCTCCGAATGACGGCCAGGCCCGCTGGATGTTCAGTATTATGCGAGAAGCTGTTGAGGGCTACCGGCTAAGAGGCAATATAGAATTAACAAGTAAAACCAGCATTCGCTTGCGAATTCCAGACAATTAGCGTTGCCGATACTCTCGGCTAGGGCTTAGGTCAAATAGAAAAGGTTATGTGGCCTTGGCTAATTATGACTCGTGCCTCGACACCTCCATCATAGATAATCAAATTTTATTGACCCAGGGTCAGAACTTAGGCAGGCAATTTGAGGTCAAACTAGTAACTATCCACAAATGCTAGCTTTCAACACTGCTACCTTATCTCCGTGACTTTTCTCTTTACATCTTTATTTAGGAGTTACAGCAGACTGCTGTTATTTGCGATCGGTTTGTTACTGGGTATTCAAGTACCTAGTTTTGTTCACCAGTATCAGCAACGTATAGATGCACATTTCCGCGAAGTTAGTATTAATATCGCCGGCTTCCAGGATACCGCTGAACGGTTGTTCAATGGAGATCTTGAAGCCCGTGTAGCCTACTACCAGAACAGCAATGATGAAGTGTTTCAAAGCGATGCTGTTAGTATACGGCTGATTGTGGACCGTTATTCCCGGATCAGAGCAGAACAGGAGGCTCTGCAGGGCAATATGGCAGCAGTAGCTTGGTATATTATACATGCCGCAGATGCGGAGTTTTTTGAAGAAGCTGTGAGCCAATACAGTTCTACGGTGCCCCTAAATTCCGAAGCGATACAATGGGGTTTGGCTCTCGCAATTCTTAGTACTCTGGCAATCGATGTACTTGTATATATTAGTATCAGGTGTTTTCGAGTTCTTAGGTATCGCAGAAAGATGANTCACGCTTCACAGAACTAGCTAATTTCTGATTTTTGGCGACGAAAATAAATTTTGACCNTAAATGACTGTATATNGCCTTAAATTTTGACNATCATTTTCCCGAAATTGTTACCACTGAACAGACCAAGAAAGGCGCCAACGGCATTCTCCAGTCCTTCTACTACCGTTTCCTTGCTCTTTATTTTTCCTTCTTTGATCCATTTGACCGTGTCTTCTAGGAATTNGGGATGCATATCGCCATAGTCTGAAACAATGAATCCGTTTATGCGTATTTTTTTACCGACGATCAACATAAGGTTGTTCGGGCCTGGTGCAGGTTCGGCATTGTTATAGGTAGCGATCATACCGCACGCGGCAATGCGCCCAAAATGATTCATTACATTCAAAGCAGCCTGTAAATGGGTACCACCCACATTTTCGAAATAGACGTCGATGCCGTCTGGAGAAGCTGCATGCAGGGCTTCTGTCAAATCACCGCAAGTTTTATAGTTGATCACGCAGTCGACCCCACACTCTTCCTGCAACCATTGCGCCTTAGCATCGCTTCCCACGCTGCCGATTACGCGACAACCTTTTAGTTTTGCAATTTGACAGACGTTGGCCCCGACCGCACCTGATGCGGCGGACACAAATACTGTCTCTCCTTTCTTTGGTTCGCCGAATTTTAACAGACCCACATAAGCAGTAAGACCTGGCATTCCGAGTGTGCCCAGATAAAGCGAAAGCTGGTTCGGATCAAAGGGAATCAGTTTGTTTACGGTCGTTGCATCAGCAACGAATTTGTCCTGCCACGCTGCTTGATTAAGTACGATATCTCCTAATTGTAGATTATTGTCATTGGATTCTATTATTTCACCTATCGCACCTCCGTACATCACCCGGTTCAGTGCATAAGGCATAGCGTAGACCCCTTCAGAGCGCATGCGACCGCGCATGTAGGGATCGACAGACATATAAAGATTCCTAACTAGCACTTGGCCTTTGCCAGGNGCTTCGAGTTCTACTTTAACCAATTTGAAATTATCTAAGCTTGGGACACCAGTAGGACGCGACACTAAATGAATTTGTNGAGCAGTGTAATCGGTCATGGTTTTCTCGCTTTTTGATTTAGGTGGTAGTGACTGGAACCGATTTCTGACGGTTCTGCAGAATGATTATGGAAAAAAGAANTGCAGCACCAGCTAAATGGTAATAAATAGGCAAGGGAGTCCACATTAATAGCACGGCACTGAGCAGCAGTAGTAACGCAATCTGGAAGTTAATCTTCCTCTCCAGATGCCATTGGAGAATTCCTGCCAGGGCGTAAAGCCCCATGCAGGACCATANGAATACCTCAATGCGTTCGGGCCAGCTGCCAGAGATCAGTGGTGAGTAGGCGAANAGCACTGGAACCAGGTACAAACCTTTAGCCACCTTCCAGCTGGTAAACCCTGTCGCCATGGGACGGGTACCAGCAATTCCAGCGGCGGCAAAAGAGGCCAGGCAAACTGGAGGGGTGACATTACTATCCTGAGACAACCAGAAAATAATCAGATGTGCGCTCAGCAACATTCCCGTCAGCTGNTCNGGATCAAGCATTTCCTGGCGAATCAGTTGTTTCATCTCGAGCGGCATTTCCTGCAGAGCAACTGCTGGATCTCCACCGAATAGACCGATGGTAGCGGCTACATTTGAAGGTACATCTTGTGTCTGCAGAGCGGACAACAATTGAGACTGGCTGATTAGGTCAAAGATCAGTGGGGCTGACAATGTGGCGAGTACGATATACGAAGCAGTAACAGGCAACCCCATACCCAATACCAGCGAAGCGAGCGCTACCAAGATAAGTGTAACGAGCAGGTTACCTTGGGCCCATTCCACGATCATAAGTGAGAAAGCATTACCTATGCCCGTAGTCGTTACCACATTGATAATTATGCCAACAGCGATAAGTAAAAGAGCGGTGGATACCATGGTTTTTACACCACCAACTATTGCTTCGAAAATATCTGTGAGTCTCATAGGTTTGGTGGACAACCAAGAAGCTGCAATAACGCTAATGATGGCAAACGCCGCGGAAGTAGTCGGTGTGCGACCAGCGACCAAAAACCCAACCAGTACTGTAAGAGGAATAATGAAATGCCAGCCTTCCTTTAAGACATCGGAAACTTTCTCTGCATTTCCGTCGATTATTGGAGTCAGCCCCAAGCGTTTCGCTTCTATGCGAACAAAATAGGAAACTGTCAGGAAGTAAAGCAATGCGGGCAAAGCTGATGCAGCGATAACGGTAAGATAGGAAATTTGAGTATAACTTGCTAAAACAAAGGCACCAGCGCCCATGACCGGGGGCATCAAAGCGCCTCCTGTGGATGCAGCAGCTTCAACTCCGGCGGCAAATCTTCCAGAAAATCCAGAGCGCTTCATCATNGGGATCGTGATAACACCGATCGAAACTGTGTTGGCTACCGCTGATCCGGATATTGAACCCATCAAGCCAGAACCTATTACAGATACCAGTCCTGCGCCGCCAGTTAAGCGCCGNGTCATAAACTGTGCTACTTGNACAATAAAGTCGCCGGCGCCAGATTTCAGTAGGAAGGAACCGAAAATTATGAACATAAACACGAAGGTTGAAGAGATTTGGGCTGTGAGTCCAAACATGCCTTCACTAGTAAAGTAAGAGCGATAAAGAACTGTTTCCAAACTAAGCCCGGGAAAGGCAAAAACGCCGCTGATGTATCGGCCTAGAAATAAAATGTAGGAGAGGCTGATAACAATCAGTATGGGCATGAACCAGCCAGAGGTTCTTCGGGTGAATTCTATAGCCAGAGCTACAGCTATTAAGGAAAAGATATAATCGCTGAGAATATATTCGGTTTCCCGAGCATATAAAGCATTTTCGAAGAGAATTAAATAAGCAGATGTGGCTANTGCAAGTCCGGCTAAGCCAATATTTATCCAGAATCGAATAGAGTTACGATTGAGTTCCTCCTGCTCGTTAGTCATTAATGCGCAGATNGCACAAAAGCCACCAAAGTGNATAGCNGAGAGCCACAGTTCAGAGATGCTNGCGAAGACATTACAGTAAATATGAAANAGGGCGAAGAANAAGGCAGCCCATTTCAAGTAGGTNGATTTCATGNNTAGAACCTAGGCTCCTTCTGACACCAAAGATGTGGAAGGTTCTTCAAGGATCAATCGTTCAGGGATTTCCAGACCGACTTCGCGATAATAACGTAATGCGCCTGGATGCAATGGAGCACCGAGACCGTCAANAGCGATTTCCAAGCGCATATCTTTGGTTGCGCCGTGTATTTCTTGGAGGGTTGCAAGNTTTTCCCATATAACTTTTGTTAAGTTATAGACAACGTCTTCAGGAATATCTTGCGTTGTGACTAATATGTTTGGTGAAGCTACTGTACGAACGTGTTTTTCCTGGTTTGGGTATGTACCGGGTGGNAAATCGTACCAGTCCCATAGAGGATACTTAGTATTGATTTTATTAAGTGATTCTTGGGTCCAGTTCAGGATCGACATACGGTCACCGAGTAAAGCGTATGCTTGGGTAATGGAGCTTACCGGTGGTCCGCCTGGAATATTCATTCCTACGATATTGCCGTCCTGAATCGCGCTGGTAGTGGGTCCGTAGCCCATATATGCCAGGTTGAATTTTTCTTCATAATCAATGCCGAGGGTTTCCAGGATAAAGCGACCGGTCTGCTCAGCGCCTGAATTGCGAGCACCCAATACGTAGCGTTCACCGTTCAGATTATTAAGATCCATGATTTCACCGGACTCGATAAGCTCGGTTAGCAAGACAAAATGCTCTACGTTTTTCCACAATGCACCCACACTGCGTAGGCGGGTTTGAGGANTGCTTACTGGNCCNTCNCCATTCCAGGACCAGGCACCNAATGGNCCTTGNACGAACGCAAACTGNGCTTGGTTATCCCTAAGCAATTTGATGTTTTCCAACGAGCCGGCGGAACTGATTGCGGTCAGTGAGATGCCTTTAGACTCATAAAGCTGGGCATGAGCGATAGTAGCTAGGGCTACACCCACAGGATAGAAGGTGCCCCCAGATGTCGCTGTGGCAAGTACGTAAGGTCGAGCTCTGCTGAGTTCGTCGCTGCAGCTAGGCAGGAATATTGCGAAGATCAGGCTTACTACAATTTTTCTCATCCAAAGTCCGCCGCGATCTCGCATTACTTTTTGTTAATTTTAATCTTATTCGAGAGGCCAACGATGAAAGCACACTTCCCTTTAAAGCACAATAAAAGTCACTCAGCCACGTGTTGAGCTAGCCGTTTAATAATCAATAAAATTAATAAGTTACGTTTATTTAAGGGAACAATAGGCTGGGCTCACACCACTTTCGCCTTATGTAACAATTTTATTGGGGAGTATAAAGAAACTTTAAAATTACAAAATAGAATTGAGGAGACATTATTCTTGATTCGACAGCAATAGTATTCCTTCTATATTGTTGTTGTCGTGTTGGGTAAACACGAATACATCGTCTACTGAATCTCCGTTAAGTAGTACGGGAATAATATCGCCGTTTTTTACTACTGTACCAAGTTCAATTGATAGGTCAGCAGTTATGCCGTTAACACTTCGCAATCGTGAATTTTCAGTAATAGAGATATTTTCGATGAAATTGCGAATGTTGATGGTGTAATCGTTTTTGTCTCTTGAATAGCCTAGACCACCAAGAAACGTTGTCGAAGAATCATCAGGCTCTATACTATTCAGGAAAATCTGCACTTGATTGTTAACGAGAACTAATAGGTCCTCACCTTCAAGATTATTATCAAGGTTAGCTATATTGGTTGGTGTAAGCCCAACCGATTGCATTTCTCGAGCTTCTTCTGCCAATTCTTGAAAAGAAGTGGCTAATCTAATTACGGACGGGAATTGCAGTTCAATGGTTAGTTTTCGGGTAGGGCGACGTGAAAAACGTTCACCTTCGTTCGGATAGACGAACGCTTCGATAGCGATGCTCCCTGAAAGGGCTAACCAGATAAAGATATCACCGACCGAAATGGGTTCAACGCGCCAGAGCCATAAGTCCTTTAAGCCGTCTTCATTTTCATCATAAAGGAAAGTACTTAGCACGTTCCCTCCAGATCGCAATACCTGCTTTGGTCGAGTTAACTCCATACCGGTTGTTGTCCCTCCAAAAAGCGACACCTTGCCTCCTTCACGAAGGAGAAGATCTTCAATACCATCACCGTTTACATCTTCTAAGACCTCTTCATGTGTGAGTGCTAGCAAGCCAGTTAGATTGGAGAAATCCAGGTTATCGATGTCGAATTCTCCAAGCCGTTCTTCGATTTCAGCTATATCTAGAGAATAAGAGGGTGTCATCGGGAAGTATGCATTCGCGGCGCGGCTAGCGATGAACACATCAAGGCGTTCATCAGTTTGTGATATCAGATCATTAGCACCGTCGCTGTTGACATCCCGTAATTCCATAACCGGAATACGTATTGCCTGTCCGGTGCGGCGTTCCAGTTCACCTGAAAGTTCGGTACGCAATCGTGATTCAGAATTGATACTAAGCCCGCTCTCATAAACGCCATTTCCGTTGGCAATGTAAAGATGTAAGTTGCCAGTTCCAGGGATGATCAGATCCTCCAAAGAGTCACCATTAATATCTCGTGAGAAATGCAGGCGATTGACTCCATTGCTTAAAAATCCCGGTAGGTTTGTCATTATGGATTCCGGTAAGCTAATAGTGTCGCCATTTATATGCCACGCTAGGACATCATGGCCATCGATCAGCGCGATGATAGAGGCATGCCCGTTCTGGCTGTAGTTAGTGCTAATGTCCCAACCTACAGCTGAACCAGGTAATTCAATATCCTGATAACCGGAAGCGAAATCAAATCCCCTTTCATCCTGAAAATACACTCTGATGCTGCGATCAACTAACGTTATTAGTTCCCGCAGGCCGTCGCCATTGGTATCTGCTACGATCAGATTTTCGCTCTCGGCAGGGAGAACAAACGGATGACTACTATAATCAAGCGAACTGGCCGCCAATGCTTTGTTAGCCATTAGCAGCAAAGTCAAGATTAGCTTAATTGTAGTTCGCATCACGGGGAAGTTACTAAGACGGTTGTGGAGGTACTGTGGCGTAATAACACGTCCGGTTTCCGGTCATTGTTTAACTCAAGCACCTCGAATTCGAATACAGTACGAGGGGACACATATTCCCAAAATGCGTCATCTGCTATGCGTAATTGATTATCGATTTTCTTGGCGGCAAGAGTGCCGTTTTCGGTAATATAGAGCGCGTCTCTGGAGCCATTACCATCGATGTCATAACGCAGTGACATCTGTTCGGAAAGACCCCGCACATTGGCTGCTGAAAAACTTTCTTCCAAGCGTGAATCGGGACGGCGGTGGAACAATTGTCCCGGTTCTGCTTGATTGCTGCCAAAGAGTAGGTGAATTCGATTAATGCTGGCATTTCGAATGGCATCGACGACCGGGATAGTGTAGTAGCTAACATTGAGAACCGGCTGTTTGCTCGTATTCTCATTAATGAAATCCAGGCGTACATCGTAACCTGAGAATCGCATTACCTGAGTAGGTTGCTCTACTGGGAATACACCTTGCTGGTTGAGATAAAAACGTGCATCCCATTCATTGCCTTCACCACTAAGCCTTAATAGATCTGTCAATCCGTCATTGTTCATGTCTACTAGCAGCAAATTACCGCGAGCGTCGATTGAACCGATCCAATCGGGTGTAGAACTGAAGCCGGAATCTTGATTCTGGTAATGAATATTAAGTTGACTTTGGCCATTATCATCCGCGTTCAGATAAATAACATCGGGTAACTCGTCCAAATTGATTTGTGTTAGAACAGCTGTGGGCATCCAGCGATCTGAACTTAACAATGTCCGCCGCTCTTCAACAGCTTGCTCTTCCCAAAATTCAATGAAACCGTTAAAAGGCGAAGGTGTTCTCGCGCTAAGTTCCACGATGACACCATCATCTGCGTTTATACTTATGCTGGCACTAAGTTCCCCTTGCTGAGAGTTACGTTGCGCGGTGCGCTGATTTTCATTGATCGTGCTGAATTCTGACAGGTGTTGATATTGTTCATTGCCTTCTCCAACAAAGAAACCGTACTGCCCATCCCCTGGGAGCAAGAAATCTACTTTTCCATCGCGGTTGATATCTTCGATACCCTCGAAAAACTGGACCTGTTCCAAGTCTGGAATTGTGGCAATCAAGTCCCATTCGAACAGCTGCCGAATGTTACCCGCATAGCCTTCCCGTGCTGTTGAAAGGCTAAATACTCCGCTATTGGACACTAACACTAGTTCTTTGCCCGGGTCCGGCCGGAGGTCAGCAAAGCCAACTGCAATGATTTCGGTTTTAATCTCGATTCGTTGTGGCGTAGGAGAAAAACTGCCGTCGAGTTGCTGATGATGGATGTGCAGTTCGCGCCCTATACCAGTCTGATAATTGGAAAAAATTAGGTCCTTTGCACCGTCACCATTAAGGTCTTCCGTAATAAGGGTATCCCAGTTGCTTTCCCGCTCAAGTTCGAAGGCAACAAAATTATCCTGCGCCACTGCAAAGTCATCGGCCAGGAAAGCAGCGAATCCGATGTGGGCAGAGATTAAAAGAGATCGCTGTAATGCAATCATAAGTTTAGTGGCTCCTAATCTTGTTCTTCAACCAGTTCGCCATAGTCACTGGTAAAGTTTAAAACACCAAAAAAGCTATGTGCCCGTTCTCCTTCGATTCGGCTATAGCTATATACTGCAAACAGCCAGAAATCTAGTAGCGATAACCTATTACTTTGTGGACTCAAAGACGAGTTGTATTGCAGAAGAGGCCCTAGGCTAATACGACTGATTCGGCTACCCGGATTCCACAATTTGACAGGGGCTACCCGAATTTCCCGTCCGTCAAAGACTGAGAATTGCACTTGTTCTCCGAATTCATAATCACGATTCAATTTAGTAATGAGTCCCTGTGCCGAATTCACAGCAGTCCCATTAACTGCTAGCACTAAGTCTCCTGTGTTAATTCCTGCGTCCGGTAGTGGGCTGTTAGGAAAGATTTCGGTTACCCGAGCTGCGGCTATATCCGCCTGTCCTCGGATTGTGACTAGCTCAGTCGTATAGCCCGCGCGAGTAGCCAATGGATCAGCTCGATACAATTCGCGAGCAGGTGAATTTTGTTCCATTACATTGCCGGTGATGGTCGCCTCAAATACGGTGGTATTTCTTCGTACTTTAAACGTGAATTCTGTTCGGGTGTCAATCTGTCTTTGTATGGCTAACAAGGCATCTGGGTGGTCGGTGTTCATATCATTGACAGATAGAATAATGTCCCCTGCCAGAATACCAGCTAAATACGCTGGACCATTAATAGTTGTGTTGCGGACACGGACACCAGGGAGGATCTCTACGTTTACAAGCGAATCGCTTTCGTTGAGACCAACGTCGAGACCGAAGTTAAGTTGGGTACTGTTGCCCGATCTAGTTTCCTGGAGAGTCACATCTTCTGTGGACATTGTAATAGACGGCACCAACAGGGTGGAATCATAACTAATACAACCTGTGAGCGACAGATAGATAATCAGGAGCATAGCTTGAAGTATTTTGGTCAACTTGATCATAACATTTCTTATAAGTTACATTTTTTTCTTTCGGGCTAGCCACAACGCCCCGCCGATGAATATCAGCAAAGCGGGTAATGGGACCCAGTTGTTCAATAACATCACTCGTTCATCTATTAATACGTCAGAGTATCCCCTTACTAGCCGACTCACATCTTGAAGGTAGGACTGGTCAATCAGAGACGGCTGGAAACTCGCGTAAACATAATACGCAAAATCACCCAGCGTGGTCTTGAAAATATCGATTGCAAGAGTAATCCCTAAAGCAGTAGTAACTGCCTGGGTGGCGGATTGTGCGCAGACTGATATAAAGACACCGAAAGCGATAGCTGTCGGTAGAGGAATAAGCGCCAGTCGCAACCCAGTTGTTATCTCGCTGCGGATCTCTTCTTCGCTGATCAATTCAAACCCGTCTTCCACAATAGCTCCAAATTCCCAAAACAAACCGCTCATGAGGTAGGCTATCACAATCAAAAATAAACAGGACAGGGCTCCAAGAATATGAAGGTGAAGTAATTTGGCCATGATTAAGCTTGGGCGGCTTACGCGGCGAATAAGTAGATGTCTCGCTGTCTGAATATCCCTGTCGAAGCTAAAGCTGTACGCAGCTTGTGCCACAAGCAAAAGCCCAAGCATGGTCAATCCAGTACTGAGCCCATCAACGTAGTAACCATATGCGTTATTGGCGACAATTTCGTCGAAGGAGGGATTGCTTAATAATCTATCTCTCGCTGATCGGCTTGCCTCTGTTAGTCTAAGTAGAAGAAACTGGAGAACGACGACTAATGAGGGAGCTAGCAGTATCAACTTGCTCGAGAAAGTGTGCAGGGCTATAAATGTCTCGCACCTCAACGCTATTCGAAATCCGTTCATCGCTGTTCCCGTTCCTCGTTGGTAATTTTGCGGAACAGTTTGCCAAGTGATCCACGTTGCAGAATCATTTCAGCCACCGGTATTTTTTTTTCTACCAATATTTGGTTGAGCTTAGCTGATTCCGCTGCAGTCATTTGCACATGCAGGTAGCCTTCGGTGTCAGTATGGCTATACTCAACTCCCTCGACGGTTTCCATTACTGAGATTGCTAGGCTAGCGTTAGGTGTCTTTAACAGCAGCTGATTTCCAGAGGTTTTTAATAAGCTGCTAACATCGCCATCAATAGCTATGCTTCCTTTGTGAAGAATAGCTATGTCGGTGCAGATCTGTTCAAGATAAGGCAGCTGATGGCTGGATAGCAAAAAAGTGGTGTTTTCTTCGCTATTCAGTCGAGTGATGAGGCGCAGAACATCATTTACGCCTTCTGCATCGAGGCCACTAAATGGTTCGTCCAGAATTATCACCTCCGGTTTCCCAAGAAGCGCCTGGGCAATTGACGCACGTCGCTTGTTACCTAGCGAAAGGTTCCTAATTTTGAAGTTTTGGAATTGTTCAATGCCTAGCAATTGTTCGGCTTCGATAGGAGTTCGAACTATCTGGTTACACAATAGGCTAGCGTGCTTCAAACATTGGCGTACGGTTAGGTTAGGGTGCAGGCTGGGCGTGTCAAAAATAGCTACCACTCTGCCCTGAGTCAGGTGCAACGTCTCGGGTTTTTGGCCTATCACGGAAATAGTTCCACTGTTTGAGGGCTGAAGGCCTAGTATGCATTCTAGGGTAGTTGTCTTGCCTGAGCCGTTTAGGCCAACTAGACCGTGAATAGCCTTATTCTGGATTTCCAGGTCCAGATTTTTTATCACTTCAAATTTTCCGTAGGTTTTATTTAACCCGGAAACTGAAATTGCGGCTGCGCCAATGCTTTCATTCATGGACTAAAAGGAAAAGCTCAATGTAAGTCGCCCTTGGTTAGAGCCCAGTTTTACCTAGCGGGCAATAACTTGGCTCGGATACTTTTAATTGACAAACAGTTGGTCGACCTGAACCTCCTGGACCGAACCAAACTGTTCAAGTTCCTCTACTTCAATGATCGACAGATCACCGACAATTGAGATCAGTTTTGCTCGATTTTTGACGTGTTGCTCCTGGAACTCCACCAAATCTTCCATGCTAGCATTCTGTAGTTGTTGGTACCGGGATCGGCGAGGATCCGTTTCAAAACCCAATCGTTCCCAACTTCGAACCGCTCCAATAATTTCGCGAAAGTTCAGCTTGGAAGTTCTATAACGGTTGAGTAGAGAGTTAACGGACTCGTCAAATCTTTCCGAGGAAGTCGGCATGTTATCGATAAGATCGATAAAAGCCTGCAGTGCATCAACCGTTTTGTCAGTCTGAGTACCGATAGCTCCAAGCATAAGATTCTCGTCATTTTGTCTACCGCCTTGGGCATAGCGTGCCGAGGCAGAATAGGCTAATGCCCTAGCTTCTCTGAGTTCTTGGAACACTACACTAGACATGCCGCTGCCGAAGTAATTGGTATACAAGGATGATATTACACTTTCCTCTTCGTCAAATACGCCATCAGCGAATTCAATCCGAACCTGCGCTTGAGCTGTCTGCTGGTCCACGACCAATAGCTCCGTATCGGCGACTTGGCGCGCCCGTCTGAATTGGTATTCCGGTTCGTCCTGAAGCTCGCCCTCTATTATGTGATGACGCCGCAGTACTTCCACAACGTTTTCCAGAGGGAGCGAACCGGTGTAGGCGATGCTATGGTTGTAGGTCAACAGTTCTGAAGGCAGCGTTAATAGTTCATCGAGAGAGGTTTCCGCTATCTCGTCACTAGTTAGCGCCTCCAGCATTGGTGACTCCTCTCCGTAACGATTGAAGAGATAGAGGGCTCTGGCAATCGCGGGCGGCGAGCTTTTCTGGTCTTCCCTTGTTTTTAATAGGATGTCTTTAAGCTGCTCCAGCGTTTCCTCATCAGTAGCCGGGTTCTTAATTAGATCCAAGCCTAACTCTAAAGAATTTTCGAATTGTTCGTCTAAACCTGAAACAGCTATAACAGACGAATTCTCACCTGAACCAAATCGAAATTCGGAACCCATGCGGTACCATTCCTTCTGTAGTTCTTCATTGCTCAAATCCTGAGTGCCAGCTACATCTAACAAGGCAGCGGACAATCCAAGTTTTTTAATTTCTTCCGATCCTACTTCCACATTAATGGACAAGGAAAATAGGTCATTTAATGGATTTGGGGCGTAGTACAGCTCTACGCCATTAGCGAATTCAACAACACGGTAATCGGTATCCGGTTCAACAAAAGACGGTTCAATCTCGGAGTAATCCATTGCCAGTAGTTGGCTCGCAAATTCTGATTGGCGAGTTGGATCAATAGTGACTGGATCAATTTGTGGCTTATCGACTGGGGGCACTTCATGTTGAGCGTCGACTCTATAGACTGCTACATAATTATTTTCAAAATACTTATTAGCTATATCGACGACGTCCTGCTTGGAGAGTTGTTCCATGCGGCGGATTTCAGCGATGTGGTGGTCCCATTCAGCTCCTTCGATGAAGGCTTGACGCATCATGCTTACCCGGGCTGTGTTGAATTCCAAGCTGGCTTTCTGATTCTTTTTAAAATCATTTATGATGGCAGGAATAATCCAGTCTTCGAAACCTCCTGACTTTATGATCTCAATTTGGGCCAGTAGCAATTGTTCTACTTCTTCTAGGGTCTGATTTCGCTTCGGCACACCGTAGAGCTGTTGTACACCATAATCGTTGAGAAAAAGGGGGGATGATCCTGCATTAGTAACCAATTGTTGCTGGTTGAGATTGAGATTGATAAGTCCGGCACGACTGTTGTCGAGAATCATATCCACTAGGATTAGACCTTCCTTGTCGGAATTGGCATTACCAGCAGTCCGAAAAGCAATCTGTACCTGCTCTTCTCCTGGATATTGAACGGTCCTCCTTTCAGCATTCTGAAGGGGTGGTTCATCCCAGGGACCTATTTCAGGAATAATTCCCGATTCCCAGTGTCCAAATTTCTCATTGATTAGCTCAATGGTTTCCTCGATGTTGATGTCTCCGCTGATAAACACACCCATGTTGTTAGGGACATAGTAAGTATTGAAGTAATTCTGGATGTAAATCAGGGAAGGGTTTTTCAAATGTTCGATAGTACCGATGGTGGGTTGTTGGCCATAAGGATGAATTTTCCAAAGGAGCTCATCTACTGCGGTACCTATGATCCTACCTCCGTTATCAAGGGTACGGTTTTTCTCCTCGTATACGGTTTCTAGTTCGGTATGAAACAACCGAAACACAGGATCCACGAACCGATCCGATTCAAGCTCTGCCCATTGCTTTAACCGATTCGATGGGAGGCCTACTTTGTAAACTGTCTCTTCATACCAGGTGTGGGCATTAAGGGCAGTGCCTCCCATGCTGTTATAAAGCTTATCGATCTCGTTAGGGATCGCATATTCTGCTGCCTGCTGAGCTACGCTGTTGATTTCAGCGTAGATCTCAGCGCGACGAACATCGTCCGTTTCCCTAAAATGCTCTTCGTAAAGCTCAACAATGCGGTCTAGATACGGCTTCTCCGCTTGGTAGTCCAGAGTGCCCAGGCTCTGGTTACCCTTGAAAAGCAAATGCTCGAGGTAGTGAGCGAGCCCGGTTGCATCGGCGGGATCGTGCTTACTTCCCGCACGTACCGCAATTTCTGCATAAAAACGAGGTTCTTCGTGGTTCTCGGTGAGGTATACATGTAATCCATTATCTAACTCGTAGATATGGGTATTTAGCGGATCATCTTCGTTAGTTGTATTTATCCGCTTGTAGCCGATCGACTCGGTGGCACTTTCACTTACCACCTGGGCTGTTTCGGGACTGCCAGATGGAGCTTGTTCGCTACACGCGTTGATTATTAAAAGCAAAAAAGGCAGGAGTAAAACTCTGGAAGACTCTTTTGCTAAAAAACGGGTACTCATATTGATACTCCTGGGAATGGACTGTTGCGGCTATAACATACCTTAGTTTGGCGGATTATCCGAGATTACCCGCATGACCTGCACCTGTTGTTGTTCGCCTTCAGAGCTGGAAGCGGTTAAGGTGAAGTTAATAGTGTTGCTTTGCTCCTGAGCAAACCGATCATACTGGTCTAGCTGTGCTTGATTCAAGTCATTGACAAGGCGGTTTCTGGTCCGCTCAAAGGCGAGTTCCCGGTCCCCCATAGATTCAGTCAGACTGCCGTTGGTCGAGACTATGGCGCCGAAGTTGTTACTCGCTGAATACAGCTCCTCCATTAGTACGTCGAGGACCAGCTCTTGGGTCAATCCTGAAATAGTACTGTTATTACCCGCAAAAATACCAGCGTACGTGTCGCGGGTGGATTGTTGGTTTGCAGCTATTTCATAGTCCTGCAGCTGTTCTAATTGCTCTTGGGATAGTATTTGCGAAACGTAATTCATCAAGGCGTTTGGGCCGAAATAGGTTGCCGCTATTTCGGGGGACAAGTCCCCCGAGATCATATCCCGCAATAATTGCAGACGATTTGCGGTGAAATCAATTATGGCTGATCCTACTGTTTCGCGCTCGGTTGGACTTAACCGGATTAAATCGAAAAATTCGCTGTAGTTGCTATCGACACTTGCTTCCGCGACGGTAAAAGCAGCATCGGGATCCGATAGGACATTCATTCCCCCTTCGCGGGTTCGTTGAGGAGGATTGTTCTGGGCGACTTCCTGACGCGCCTGTTCCAGTAGTAGCTCGTAATCGGGACTAACCTGTTCCCGTGCTTCCTGGAGGGCCTCATTTAGATTATTTAACTGGGTTGCCGTAGAGAGCAATTGTGTTTCCAGTTCGGCCAGGCGGGCGTTCCATTCGATCCGCTGACGGGCGTATTCCCCAGCCTGCTCGTTTAATTGTTCTCGATAGCTTAAAGCAGTTTGCAATTGTTCTCTCAACTCAGTATTAGCAGTGTACACGTTCAGTGTGGCGAAACTGAGCCCGCCTAATACAATGCTAATTGTTATGACTAAGAGTTTCATTGTGGCAGGCGTCGCTCCAGCTCCTCATCAAAGAAATCCCAGACCCTCGCTTTGTTAGCAAATGGCCGCCAAACAAGCCAGGGTAAGGTAAGTTTTCACACTATATGGGCTCCAGATGGTTATAGTAAGAAAAACGGGACGAAAATCAAATTGTTATCCCTCGTGCCGGGCAAGCATTTAATCGCTAATTGTGAACGGAAGTCACGGTTTACAGCGTATAATGGGGTATTAACATCTTCGTGCTCGGAATATCTAATAGGGTTATGCTTATATTTCGTAAATCACTGATAATAATACCTTTTGTGTACACGCTTACGGCCTGTACGGCCGGATCGTACAAGCGCAGTGCCGATGAGGAAAGCTACCAAGCCATTGCCGAAAAGGCAGATTTGGTGCCTGGAGTGAGCAATCAGGTGGTAATCGACGAGGAAAAGCTGGTCGATTTAAGCAGGCTTATCATAAATAGTGATTCGTTCGATTTTCTCGATAATGAAGCTGACAGCGAAATTGACGCTAGCATTGTCAGCCTGAACGATGCTCTCGATCTCGCATTTCAACATAGCAAGGACTACCAGACTCAGAAAGAACGGCTGTATCTGGAAGCACTGGCTTTGACGTTTGATCGTTATCGTTATGTCCCTGTGTTCTCAGCGGCGGGTGCTGGAGACTATCAATGGGATACTCAAGACAAGTTTGTGCAGGATATGCAGGCGCTTACCGGTATAGAAAATATCAATACCAGTGAATCCACTTTCTCCAATACCAGTCTCGGTGCACGCTATTTACTGAAAAGTGGCGGCGCGGTGGCTCTGAATCTCACTAACAACTTCACTCGTTTTCTTACCGGGGACACTAGTGAATTTAGTACAGGTGCATTGATAGGGTCATTCACCCAACCATTGTTGCGGGACTTCGGTAGTGATATCGAAACCGAGGCATTGCTTCAGGCTGAACGAGATCTGCTTTATCGATTAAGGGATTTTACTCGTTTTCGCAAGAACTTTGCTGTGCGGGTAGCCTCCGATTATTACTCCGTTCTGTTGAATAGGGAAACTGCTAGAAACTACTATGCGGGTTTGTTGGCAACCAATCTCTCTTTGGAAAGGGAACAAGCCTTTCAGGCGGAAGGTTTAACCACGTTGCTCCAAGTGGGTCGTCTTGAACAATCTTCCTTGCAGGCAGACTTGCGTTGGACTTCCTCTATAACTCGTTACAAACGCAATTTGGATAATTTCAAAATATTAATTGGGCTAAATGCCGATGATAATATTATGCTAGACGATGAAGAGATGGCGCTTATCACGGAAACCGGTATGGATAGCCCCGACATAAGTTTGGAACAGGCAGCCGAGATGGCTATTCAAACTAGGCTGGATTTGTACACATGGTTAGACCGTGTTCAGGATAGTGCTAGAAGGATAGAAGTGGCCGCTAACGCATTGAGCCCGGCATTGGATCTGAGTTTGATAGCATCAGTGCCGAATTCGACAACGCGGAATTTAGGTGAGCTGGATTTCGAAAATACTGTCTATACAGCGGGTTTGGATCTTGACCTGCCTCTAGATACAAAGCTGGAACGCAATAATTATCGCCGTAGTTTGATAGACTATGACGCTGCTACTAGAGACTATCTTTTGGCACTGGATGAAATTAAGCTGGACGTTTTGGATACGTGGCGGAGAATGAATGAAGCGCGCAAGAGTTACGATATCAGTGTTACTAGCGTGGAAATTAATGAACGGCGCGTCGAGGAGGCTGAGCTGCGAGCTGAATTGGGTCTCGGCGATATTCAGGACACGGTAGACTCGCAGAACGATTTAACTGCAGCTCGCACTGATCTGGTTAGTTCACTTATAGAGCATAATATTGCGAAACTCGAATTTTGGAGAGATGTAGGATTGTTATACGTAGACGACAACGGTCAGTGGGAGGAAGGTATCGATGAGCTCCAATAGTCAGGACATGTTGACGAAGATTCCTGTTCCTGTAAAAGAAAAAGTCGCTGAGCTTAAGTCTCTGTATTTTGCGGCTAGTAAATCTACGCAGTACACCATCATTGGTTGCAGCCTGTTTGCTGTATTTCTATTGCTTTTTTCTTTTAACGGAGGTTCTCCGAACGTTGAATCCACTATTACTTTCGAGGCCCGCCAAGGTGACCTAGAAATTACCGTCCTGGAAGGAGGGGCTCTAGAGGCGCTGCAATCTCAAGAGATCCGGTCCCGTATAAAAGGGCGAGAAGGGGTGAAGATTCTCAATATTGTCGAAGAGGGTTACCAAGTTTCTCCGGAGGATGTAGATGCTGGGTTAATCTTGGTGGAATTGGATAAGGCGCAATTGATAGATCAGCAATTGAATCAGGAGATAGCCGTAGAAACAGCGGAGGCCACGTACATAGAAAGAAAAGCCGAGTATGAAATTCAACTCAACGAGAATGTGACTGCGTTGAATGATAGACGTCAGGATATGCGCTTCACGAGGCTGGATTTTGAAAAATTTCTCGGTGGTAATATCGTCAGTGAAATTATTGCTCAGTTGGAAATCGAGGAAAGAGTAGCAAAAGCGGAAGCTGCAGATCTGGCAGCATTGGCAAAACCACTCAGTTCTGGTCTTGAAGACGTGGAAGTTGAACTTGAACCCAGGCCGACGTTTGATCCTTTCGACTTAGATTCTATGCCGCCAGGGATGCGTGAACGTATGGAAGAAATGATGGCTGATAATGGTGGGCAGTTACCAGCAGAGGTACTTGAAAATATCCAACGATTTTCTCAGGGCGGGTTTCCCAGTACGTTCGGAGGTGGTCCACGAGGCCAAGGAGACTTTGGTCGAAGTCGGGGTCAGAGGCAAGTAAGAGCGGAAACACAACCCGCACGAGTTGAAGATGGAATCCCTACAAGCCGCGAAGCGCCGCGGCTGACACTGGAACCTTTGATACCGGAAGGACTTGATATTGAAGTGACCTTGCTGATGGATAATAGTTACATGGCTATTCGCGATACGCTGGATTTTACTCAGTATGCCGATATTGAACAGTTGGAGGATGGTGAAGCGAAGCAGCAGTTACGTAATTTGTTGGATGAATTACAGGTATCCCAGGAAGAATACTTCTTGGCTCAGGATCGTATCGAAGGTCAGCGCCGTTTAGAAGCTAGGGGATTTATTACGCCGACGGAACTTGAAGCGGAAGAACTAAATCTCAGTAAGGCTAGAAATAGACAGGCCCAGAAGGAGACTGCTCTAAGTTTGTATATCCAATACACGTTTCCCAAGGATGCTGAACAGAAATTATCGGAATACGAAAATGCGATAATGAGTTATCAGCGGCAACTAAAGGAGAACATTGCAGAGCAGGCCCAGGAAGAAGCTCGTTTCAGTTCGGCCGAGCGCAAGTTTAATCTCGAGCGGGTCAAGCTAGCTGATATTAATGAACAACTAGATTTCGCCACCATTCGTGCTGAGCTGCCTGGAATGGTTGTATACGGGGCAGCTGACCAGAACCAGATGCGCTATAGGGGAAGCAGCAACCAGGAGGCTATCCAGGAAGGGGCAACTGTTAGGGAACGACAAGCCATCCTTACTATCCCCGATATGCGTGAAATGGCGGTGAAGACTAATATCCATGAATCGGCAGTGCAACGGGTAGCGGTGGGTCAAGCGGTTAGAGTTGGAATTGATGCTTTTCCCGATGAGGAATTAACTGGAGTAGTGACTAAGGTCGCTGTAGTAGCCGATTCAGCGAACTCATTCATGAACCCGGACCTGAAAGTCTATCCTACCACTATCAAGATAGAGGGTACCTACGACTGGTTACGCCCGGGTATGAGTGCCGAGGTCGAGATACTGGTGGCCAAACTTGAAGATGTAATTTATGTACCATTGCAGGCTGTAACTTATTGGGATGATAAGCGAGTTGTTTATGTTGATAATTTTGGTAACCCAGAGCAGCGTGAAGTTGAGGTAGGAACATTCTCCGATTCATTTATTGAAATTACTGCCGGGCTGAGAGCGGGAGATGAAGTATTACTGTTGCCTCCCCAACAGAGCCTTACCAATATAGGCTTTTAGTGTCAGCCTTTTTGAGCGTCCAAAAATGACGGCTCTCGATATGCAGTTCAAAGAGAGTGCTTCTCGCCATGCTCTTGCAGGAAGTAACGTAGTAGCGAGAGTTGAAGGCATTCGTAAGACCTATTACATGGGTTCATTGGCAGTTGAAGTGCTCCATGGCATTTCCCTTGACTTTTACTCCGGCGATTATGTTTCCATTATGGGTCCGTCCGGTTGTGGTAAATCAACTCTCATGAATATTCTGGGCTGTTTGGACCAGCCTACCGAGGGGAAGTACTATCTCGGTGACGAAGATACCTCCACTATGGAAGATGATGAATTATCTACGATTCGCGGGGCGCGACTAGGGTTTATCTTTCAGTCCTATAACCTGATTCAGCAACTCAATGTGCTCGAGAATATCGAGATGCCTCTGTTCTATCAGGGATACGCTGAAGTGGAAAGTCATGAGATTGCGATGAGTTTGGCTGAGAGAGTAGGTCTCGGTGACCGGGTAGATCACAAACCGTTCGAGTTATCTGGAGGACAACAACAGCGGGTTGCTATAGCTAGAGCTCTGGCCGTTGATCCGTTGATTATTCTCGCCGATGAGCCTACAGGAAACCTGGATTCTAAGTCAGGATCCGAGATCCTAGATTTGTTCGATGAATTGCATGCGCAAGGTAAGACTTTATTGACAGTGACGCACTCAGACGAGTTGGCCGAACGGTCTATGCGTGAAATCAAGCTGCGCGATGGCGAGATAGAGAGCGATGAGCGACTTAACAGTTGATACTCCTGTACAACCTAGAAGCAACGCCGGGCGGCAGAAACCGCTCAATGGTGTTAACTTGGTGCGCTTCAAGAAGATTACCCAGGTAGGTATCAAGAGTATTTTTTCTCATGGATTACGCTCGATGCTTACCGTGTTAGGTATTGTCATAGGGGTGGCTGCTGTCATAGCTATGCTTGCAGTCAGTGAGGGCGCTAGCTACGAAGCGCAACAACAATTTCGTGATCTTGGAGCGAGTAACATCCTCCTCAAGAGTGTAAAACCGGCCGAGGTGGAGGAGAATTCAAGGCAGGGATTTGGGCCTCCCCAGGCAGTGGTCTATGGCCTTACCAATGCGGATATCACCACTATACGCGACACAATACCCGGTGTTTCCAATGTCATTTCTTCCCGCATCGTAAAGAAAAATGTATGGAATCTCGGTATTAATACAAACACCGATGTGGTTGGTACTACTGTAGATTACCCGGTCTCGCGAAACTACAACTTGCGTGCCGGCCGATTCTTCAGTCAAGCGGAGGTCCGTGACCATGCGAATGTGGTCGTGCTAAGTGATGAAGTGGCTAATGCACTATTTCCAATCGATAATCCAATAGGTCAATCTATCAAGATTGATAGTGATTACTACAATGTAGTTGGAATCATGGAGTCAGAGGGTTTCTCAAACCTTGGGCAAAGCCAAGCAGGGAGTTCTAACGCAGCGCCGAGCCGTATTTTTATACCTTTCACAGCATCTAAAAGCCGGTTCGGCGAAACCACTATGCGACAGACAGCTGGAGGTATGGAGTCAGAAACCGTAGAACTGCATGAAGCAATAATTCAAATCGAAGGACAAGAATCGGTTATTGAAGTGGGTGAAATCATAGAACAGATTCTGCAGCGCCGTCACAAAGAAGTGGACTATGAAATTGAAGTACCATTAGCCTTGTTGAGGCAGGCTGAGGAGAGCGCGTTGCGAGACCAGATCGTAGCGGGTGCCATCGCTGGCATATCGTTGCTAGTAGGTGGTATTGGCATAATGAATATCATGCTCGCCAGTGTTACCGAACGGACTCGCGAAATTGGTATTCGCCGGGCAATGGGGGCCAAGAAGCGGGACATCATTACTCAGTTTTTGGTGGAAGCAGTCATACTCTCTGGCGTAGGAGGGGTAATCGGTGTAGTACTTGGAGTTGTTATACCTATCATTATTTCCATTTTCTGGGGCATGACTACGATTGTGACGCCCATAGCACCGATACTGGCTTTCTCTATATCAGCAATGATTGGTGTTATCTTCGGCATTTATCCTTCAATGAGAGCGGCAGACATGGATCCTGTGGAAGCTTTGCGCCACGAATAATTTTCGAGTTTATCGGAAGTGTTATCGGAGTAATCATCCAGGGAATGCCCAGTAAATATTATGGTTTGTGGATTTTTGCTGTGATTCGTAGCCTACAGAATATATTGATAGTCATTCTCGCTTTGAACGCGGGATCAACTATTGTAGCTGCAGAAAGTAATATTCCCTGGGAACGCTATGATGAGTCAGCGGACCTAGCCTCCCTTGCCGTGCATGAAAACCAAAGCATGCGTTACCAACTACTTCTTTCGAAAGTGCTCGATAAGAACACTTTATGGGAGCCTTTTGCAGATGAGCTAAAGACTTTCAGTCAAGAAGACTATGAATCACTCAAACCGCTAATATTGGATAAACCGATTAATGAGATTCAAAGCGCTGTTACGGAAGGTAGACTAAACTACGAAACACTTGTCTCTTTTTACATTTACCGCATTCGAGAAATTGAAACGGATAATTCGCGATATATCAACGCAGTAATTTCCCTGAATCCCAACGCATTGAACCGTGCCCGCATGTTAGATGAGCTGCGTAGGCAGGGCAGAGACGTAGCGCCCGATTCAATATTTGGGATACCTGTATTACTAAAAGACAATGTTGGTGCAATGGGAATGGCTACCACTGCGGGCGCTCTTGCGTTACAGCACAATGTTACCGTGAATGCCTTCATTACTGATCGGTTGATAGAAAACGGCGCAATCATTCTCGGTAAGGCCAATCTTAGTGAGTGGGCCTACTTTTTTTGTGAAGATTGCCCGTCTGGATACAGTGCAATGGGAGGGCAGACTTTGAACCCCTACGGGCGCTTCGAGTTCGGCACTGGTGGTTCCAGCTCCGGCAGTGGAGCAGGTACTGCGGCTAACTTCGCTACAGTGGCCGTAGGGTCTGAAACTTCTGGGTCAATCCTATCTCCAGCAAGTGCCAATTCTCTAGTCGGCCTTAAACCCACAACCGGTTCGCTTAGCAGAAGTGGAGTGGTGCCAATCTCGGCGACACTTGACACCACAGGGCCAATTACTCGGACTATAGCTGATGCGGTAATACTTTTTAATGCCATGGTCGGGTTTGATGAGAATGACATGGCCATGCCGCTTATTAGCGCGGACCTATACTTGCTATATCGTACGGTAGAGCTGAATGGAAAACGCCTGGGTGCGTTAGAGAGTTTTTCTGATAACTCGTTCTACCAAGAAGTGCTAGAGACACTGGCAGAAAACGAAGCATCTATCGTTGATATCACTATGAACTATGAACGAAGGGAAGGGTTCAGCGAATTACTAGGGAGAGAAATGGTGAGAGACCTGGCACTTTATTTGGAAACCTATTCAGCGGAAGAGGTGGGAATTAATTCTATCGCTTCTCTGCGAGAATTTAATGAAATAGATCTTGGCTTGAGAGCTCCCTATGGTCAGGAAATAGTGGAAATGATGGACGAACTTACGCTGGCTCCGGAGCAAACAGAAGCGCTCAGAGACCAATTACAGTCCAATGCCAGGGGAGCGCTTGAATACTTATTTACGGAATTTGATCTCGATGTCCTGCTATCAATCAACAATCGGCACGCCAATATCGCAGCACTGGCTAATTACCCCGCATTAACAATTCCGTTAGGTTATGAAGCTGGCGGCAGACCGGTTGGTTTAACTTTGATAGCTCCGTCTTTCCAGGAACAGGCTCTCATAGATATCGGTGTAAAGATTGAAGAATTAACCCAAGCGCGCAAAGCCCCGGCGTCCTATCAATAATTCAGTTAATCTCCGATGTGTTTAGGTTGTGACGGTTGCTACCAGTAGTTTTCAATAGTGATATGCCCTGGCGTACGGCGCCGGTTCTTAATGAAATCTCTGCTCTTTAGTACTTCTACCGAATCCTTAACCATATCTGGATTGCCACACAACATAATATGGGATTTGTTGATATGCAGTCTGCGACCTACATGTTCTTCTAGCTGGCCGTCTTCAATGGTTATAGGAATTCTTCCTCTGATGGTACCGGGTACTGTTTCCCGAGACACAAACGCCTGGAAGGAAAATCTGCCACTGTACTTATGTCTAAGAGAATCTACTAGTTCCTGGTAGCGTAAGTCAGACTTGGTACGCACTGCATGCACTAAAATGATGTGCTTAAATCGGATCCATGGTTCGTCGGTGTTCAGGATAGAAAAGAATGGTGCTACGCCAGTACCTGTGCCCAACATCCAAAGTTCTTCCGATTCTGGAACTTCGTTAAGTACGAAGAAACCGTTGGATTTTTGCTTTACCCAAACTGGGTCGCCTAATTCGAGATTTACCAGGGCATTGGAAAGAATACCGTCAGTGGCGGTATAGAAAAAAAACTCAAGAGGGCGCTGACCGGGTGAACTTAGATAGGAATAGGGGCGGGCTATTCGTTTTCCGCCAATGTCCAATGCCAGGCTGGTAAATTGCCCGGCGGTGAAGTTATCAACGTCGGCATCGATTTTTAGTGAAAAAAGATTCTCGGTCCAATGGATATTGTCGACCACCGTGCCTTGGATCCATTTCGCCATTACCCGATCCTGTTATAGCCTAGTCAAGTACTGGCACTATGGTATGAATTTCTATAGTCTCCTAGCAAGCTATAAATATAGCTGCGTGCAGTTCGCTAGCTAAAAATATAATTTGTAAGCAATTAAAACTAGAAAAAACATGAGTCGCGTTTCTGCGACGGTGGAGAAGTCAATGCGGAAGTGGTTCGAGATAGCTTTGTGGAAACGCATACTAGCCGCTTTAATACTAGGTGTTATCGTTGGCATGATATGGGGTCCAGGCTCGGAGAGTATCGTATGGATTGGTGATTTGTTCATTAGGCTCATTCGAATGGTCGTTGTTCCCCTGGTTTTCGTCACATTAGTTGCTGGTGTGGTATCGATGGGCGACCCTAGTAAGCTTGGTTCGCTGGGAGTTAAAACTCTCGCGATTTACATGTTAACCACTCTGGTTGCTATTTGTATCGGCCTATTTCTGGCGGCCACCTTACAGCCCGGAATCGGAGTTGACCTCTCTGCAGCAGTTCCTGGCCAAGTGCAGGAACCCATTGCTCTGAGTGACCGCCTCATGAGTATTGTTCCGGCCAATCCCATTGCGGCCCTTGCTGAAGGGAATATCCTTGCAATAATCTTTTTTGCTTTATTAGTCGGGATTAGCCTGCTAACTATTGGCGATAAAGGAAAACCTCTTGCTGATCTTATGGTGGCCTCTACCGAGGTGATGTTGAAAATTACCCACTGGGTGATGGAAGTTGCTCCTTTCGGTGTGTTCGCGTTGATTGCTTGGGTATCGGGCACTCAAGGGGTAGCTGCTTTGTTGGATGTTGTCACACTTGCCCTAGCTGTGGTTATTGGTTGTTTTGCTCACATGATTTTTATGCACGGCTTCATAATCATGAGATTCATGCTTAAGCTCTCACCTGTAATGTTCTTTCGTGGGGCACGTGACGCCATGTTAGTCGCATTCTCTACTTCTTCGAGTTCAGCTACCTTACCAGTATCTATGTCCGTGGCGGAGAAGAATCTAGGCATTAAACCGATCGTCGCTTCAACTGTGCTCCCGCTCGGAGCTACGATTAACATGGACGGTACGGCATTGTATGTAGGTATCGTATCTGTATTCGCGGCTCAAGCGTTTGGAATTGATCTAAGCCTGGCGGATTATGTGTTGATCGCTGGTTCGACTACCCTGGTATCTATCGGCACCGCCGCGGTACCGGGAGCCTCCATATTTCTTATGGCAGCGGTTATGGAAACCATAGGTATTACACCGGAACAGATCGCGGTAGTAATTGGTTTTATTCTGCCTTTCGATCGGCCTCTGGATATGCTTCGCACTGTTGTCAATGTTGGCGGAGACTTGTCAGTTTCCACGGCAGTTGCGAATTGGGAGGGAGAATTCGATGCAAACAAATTTGATATGCCTCTGGAAAACTAGGTTCAGACCTAGAACCCATTACCGCTAAAATTAGGAATTATCGAACTACGATTTCTATATTGTGGCGCTGTACAATCAGCGACACGATTCTTTGTTTTCTGGCCCGATTTGTATAAATTCTGCGATCAGAATGAATAGGTGATAGTGGCTCCCAATCGAACGTCTTCATCGAAAAATACTAGAGGTGTTGAATTGTTGGCGGAGATGCTGACGATTTGTGCATTAATAGCCCAGTTGTCACTTATCGTGTAGACAGCGTCAAACATGGCGAAGAACGAGTTGGCATCAAGATCACCTTGCAGCGTGGATGACAATACTAAGTCTCCATTCATCAGATTATTACTGTAGCGAACCAGCCAGCTACCGAACATTCCATCGTTGATTAACTGTTGGCCAGGTAACAATCCTTCGTCTTCATCAAGAAGTTTTTGGGCCTGAATGCCAAGGCTAACGTTCTGCTCATTGGACACGGCGTATTCAAATCCGAAAGAAGTACCAACTTGGTTTTTTTTCAGATCAAGAGGACTTGCGAGACTCGAGGTACCGGGAAAGCTAAAACTATCTGCGAGTACATTGTGGCTATAAGCAAGATCAAAGTTTAGTAATAGTTTGCCAATTGCTCGGTTAGCACTGAACCCTAGTAAAACAAAATCATTCTTTCTGGCGATAGCGTCTCCGATTCCTGTAACAGGATCTTCGTAACGCAGTTGATTTTCAATGAGGTAGGCGGCCATGAAGGAAATGTCACTGCCTTCGAAGGATAGGCGGTATTGGGTACCAATTTCAAAAAACGGATTGTCGTCCCGGTCGTAGTCGGTGATGTTAAACGCGGGTTCGAAAAAAAAAGGACTGCCTCGTACCGGAGCTGGGTTGAATTCAGGATACAGATTTATGAATGTGGAGAATTGTCCGCTATCACCGAAGTAATCCCACACAACCATCCATTGATTTAACCGGGCGTCCTCAATATCGATAATGGATAGATCACGAAACTCGAAATGATTGATTACGTCCAGCACGGAATTACCAACCGTTTCACCCCATACCACTGTTTGTCGACCAAATTTAATGCTGTGCTGATCGAAGCTTCTTTGTAGGAAGAGTTCATTGACCCGGTAATCCA
>PARV01000001.1 GCA_002712055.1 Gammaproteobacteria bacterium
CCCCCTCCGTCTCCACCACCACCTGTCATTGCTGAGAAAGACATCCCTAGCCCCCCTCCTCCTGCCACCAAGCAGCCAAGCACGAAGCTCATAGTTTTTGACAAGGATGAGTCTGTTTCTGCCACTCAATATCAACCAGATGACATTGCAGAGTACTCCGGCGAGGATTGGGATATTCGTATTTCCATGGACCATGCCCCGTTGGAAGAGGCGTTTTATTTTCCTGTCAAGGGTGATCCTGATGCCACTAATGGATCGATACAGAGTGTCCTTGAAAAATATGCCTTGAACACAGACCGTAGTAATGAACTGGATTCTGATAAGTATCCCCAACTGATCCACATCCAGGAGGAACTGCGCGACTATTACGAATCTGGAAAGTCCGGACGGGCGAATCTTGCCATCTATGTGAACAAACGACCCTCAGGTGAACCCATCCAATTGGGAGACACCGTATCGCAGCATCTTTCCAGCTGCATTTTCCACGACGGTTCATTCGATTATCGACTACTGGATCTGGTCTTTGTCATTGAATCCAAATCGATGGAATCATCAGAACTGGAACAGTACCGTCAGGAATACGGCCACACGTTCATGTTGTTTCTGACCGATTACAT
This sequence comes from Gammaproteobacteria bacterium, assembly GCA_002712055.1. Taxonomy (GTDB): domain Bacteria; phylum Pseudomonadota; class Gammaproteobacteria; order Pseudomonadales; family Pseudohongiellaceae; genus UBA9145. The sequence continues at coordinate 618 of PARV01000001.1, forward strand.
GAAGCGCAATTCATCGGCAACTCCAGGCGATGCTCTTTTTTCAAACGACCCTTTCCATGGCTTCTTGTCCGGCAGCAACGATCCTGATCAATTCCCAAAGGTGACCCAAGCCCTGAAGAATGCTGAGAACGCAGGATTCATCCAGTCGGGTACGCCGAGCCAAATTTTTGACAAGGATCTGCCTGGTGCCACAACTAAATACCAACCGGACGACCTTGCCGAATATGCAGGTGAACCTTGGGATATTCGTATTTCCATGAAACATGAAACATTGGAGGATGCGTTTTATTTTCCTGTGAAGAATGATCCTGATGCCACTAATGAATCGATACAGAGTGTCATTGAAAAATATGCCCTGAACACAGACCGAAGCAATGAACTGGATTCTGATGAGTACCCCCTAATGCCTAATCTTCAAAGGGAGTTACGGGGCTATTACAATTCCGGAAAATCCGGTCAGTCCAAACTTTCCATCTACGTGAACAAACGGCCATCAAACAGTCCTATTCAACTGGGGGATTCCGTTGCGCAACATCTTTCCACAAGCATTTTCAATGACGGGTCCTTTGATTACCGACTGCTGGATTTGGTCTTTGTCATTGAAGACGAAATATCCATCACCCAAGAGGGAAGTGATAAACTAAAATCCATTAAACAGGAGGTGGACAACCTTACTCACAGTTACGAAAGGTACCAGTCTGTTTTAGGGAACCCCCCAACACTTGGCGTGCCCGATGGCGATGGCTATGATGCCCGCATCCAATTAATGCGCCGCAACTCAGTGAATGTGGTGCGTACAATATTTCTCTTTGCATTTATTTATAATGAAGACGATTTGTTCGGCGACCCTAACTGGGCGGCGAGCTATGAATCAGGGCAATCTTTTTCGGCCATCATGGACGCTTTCCAGTATGAGTCCAAATTCTCAGATAAAATTCTTGATGCACTGGTCTCACTGTGATCACAACCCTTGATCTTTAATGAACGCCTTGGACTTCGAGGATGTGGGGGGGAACCGACTCCGTTACACCATCAACTATCCCCAAGGAATGAATAAGTGGTCGTTTGATGGATTCATTGAGTTCATGGAACTCACCCCATCCGGAGCGAACGACCAGGGATTCCTGTTTTCGATTAATGACAATTTAAGACATGAGCGATTCCGATATCTAGTAAACCAACCTGACTCCACTTTGAATACCCCGCTTGTATTCATTCAAAATGACGAACGGATCGTGATCGGAGACGCATTCAGCTTGAATGGAGTCACTCAACAGGTAGGGATACATAGAGCCCATGCTGATTCATCAACAAGGCATTGCCAACAGGCTCCACTCAAGGAAAGACATCTCACCATCTATAACCTTTATGAGGAAATGTTGGTTGAAGCCATTGACAAAACCATCAACAAAGATTTGCCGACGGAGCATCCTCGCCTTTCTTTTTTAAGGTTAAAAGACGAGGCCTTCAATACTGAAGATCACCCAACCAAGGAAGCACAATTGGAGTTTTTGATGCGCGCTGCAATGGCCATTCATCGCGCCCCTTTTGAAAACTGGTCAAAATTTAATGAAGTAATTCCTTTTAGAAACGGATATGAAATGTGGCTTAATTATCTCAACGGTGGTGGCGGAGTCTGCTCCGAGAAAACGGCCTCATTAAAATTCCTCTGTGATGTTCTTGGTCTGGAATGCAGACCTGTCATAGGCACCCAGAGTCGCTTGACAGATGAAGACATTGATTCAATCGGAGATTATTTTTTGTCCAATGGCAACGGACGCCCTCCCTTCGATATCAAACACCTCCTGTTGGAAGTGGATGTGAATGGGGAGACATACCTCATAGATGCAACTGGCGGGAATGTGCCAATGTTATTTCTTAACAAGATAGACGCTGAAGCTTATTTCAAGACTGGCTATTCGGTCAGAATGCTTACTCTAACAGACAAGCTGTATCTGCATCGTGTCCCCACATGGATCGGCGATGCACACTTGCTAGTCTGCGAATACCATCTTCCTGATGTCCATTTTGATTTGACCTTTGAACAGGATTTAGGCTTGGAAATTTCAAGGGATCAGTATGTAGCCGCCTTTTTCGATTATGGTGGAGAACATTCAGACCGCCTACGCAAGCACTTTGAAAAATTGGGCACAAGCCAGAAACTGGATCCTCCCATCTTTATAAATGAGCAGACAAATCATATTCCCATGACAAATCGCAGTCTGGATTTTTTTCAGGATGTTCGGTCAAGCATCCTGGAATCGTATCCTGATCCAAATTATACCGGTGACTTTACCATTGTTGTCCAACCACTGAGAAACAATTTCTGGCGGAAACCAATAATCAGCAAGGAACTCACCCCGATTCTGAATAAGCCGCTCGCCACATGAACGCGCTTCTATCAGCCGCACAACGCGCCTTTGATGAAACGGAATTCTACTCTGGCCTTTATGAATTAAGGCCAGATGATGATCAGCAAATCCCGTTTATCAATCATTCTGATTATCATCGAGCGTCAGGATTACTGGATTGCATCACCGACCGCTCAGAGGTGTCTGGTTATCTGCCCGCTTACCACAGGAACATCCGAAAGTTCCCCTTCAATATCATTGAAAGTGATGTAGAGCAAAAGCAACGCCACGACCGACTGATGCACTGCCTGGATATCCTGGATATTGACTCCGGCCAACCTTCCACATATCTCATAATTGCTGATGATGCCAGCGGACCCTTTGCNGGCGAAATCTCAACCTGTCTGGCTTGGGAACACAACATCGCNTCCATTGTGTTCCATCACAGCAATTNGGANCAGTTNCTNAATGACATCNAAAGCTGCGCGCCCGACTACATCATCAAGGTTTCAAATCCAAGCTGGCAACTAGACTTAAAAGAATATTCCGAGAAAACCATCACCGTGCTCCATGTCGATTACCCAATTCCTGTTTCCTGCAGGTTGGCATTTCTTGCTTGCGATGAAATCGGCGTTTTTGCAGCGAGGGAAAATCCTGAAGATTCATTTTCTTATGATGAAGAGAACCTACTTGTTGAAACAAATCCACTTACCCGGCTGCCGGCATTGACTACCGTTAATTTTGGGATCGCTCCCTTCATTCGGTATTGCCCGAGTCAATTTAAAATTCCATTCAACCAAGCGGATGCCTGACAACCCTTTCATTTTCATCAAGCACACCAGTAATTCGGTTTCCCTCGCTCCATCCGGAAACTTCTTTGAGGAAAAACTGAGGAAATATTTTCAAAGCCAGATCAATAATTCCTCTTATTACGCAAGTGTGTTCCAAAAACTAGGATTGGATGCCACCCACCCACCATTGAATATTTTGGCGGAGTTGCCCCCAACTACCAAGGAAGTTTACCGGGAAACCCTTCAACTGGAATCACTGACCAGGCTAAACGAATCCTCATTTGTCACTGATTACTCGTCCGGATCAACTGCCGATAGCGTACTGCGCTTATGTGCTCCTCCAGACGATTTGGCTGAACAAACCATCACCGAGTCAGTTTTTGCCTCAGCGGGCATGGGACCAGGCGATCATTTTGTCTGCATGGAAATCGGCGCAATTGATATTTATGATTTCTACTTTAGAGCTGCTCGGAATTTGGGTGTTGACCACACCACTTTCCTCCATTTAACGCAGGATTACGAACAAGCCTGTGCACCATTGTTTTCACTACGCCCGACCATTTTGCTCACGGTGCCTAGCTTGTTGATACGTGCGTGGCCGGCAATCTGTAAATACTGGAAGGACGAAACTTGCCCCATCAAAACTGTGATTTACATGGGGGAAGCGATGCACGAATCATTCCGGCGCGAAGTCGAATTACAATGGGGATGCCAAGTGCGATCGTTTTATGGCACCACCGAAACTGGCGGAATCGGTTTGGATTGCGAATACAAAAATGGCATTCATTTTGATCCGAGCTCTATTCTGCCAACCCTGGAATCGGCAAAACCTATCAGCGAATACGTGCACGAGGGTGAAGTGCTATTCACTACATTGCATATTCGAACGCAAAGTGTGATCAAATATCGCGTTGGGGACCATGTGAGACTAGACGCTGAGCCATGCACCTGTGGCAACCCCAATCCACGCCTCACGTTTCTAGAGCGGACCCATGAGGCTTTCACGATTGCCGGAGAAAAATTCAGCCACGCCATGATCCTTGAGGGTTTGCAGGAATCTGCCCCTGACCTCCCGCTGGCAAATCTCGTGATTGAGGATTTGGATCCCAAACTAGGCGATGCATTGCTACGAGTTCAGCTGCCCGATTCATATCAGGAAATGGAGTCAAAGTTTTTAGACACCCTGGAAACGGGTATTTTCGAGCTCGATGCCCTTTATCGATATGGGTTGGTGAAGTTTCAACTGGAATTCCTCCCCATCAACGAAATTCCGGGTAGAAAAATGTCAAAAGTCCGTGATAATCGACTACACATGAGGCATCATTCGTCTCCTGATTAGGTCTGATTTCACGTGAACACACCCGATACAGCTAAATTGAGTCGCAAGATTCAAAAAAACTGGCTAGCCCTACTCAGCATAATCCTTTTGATCATGTCCGCATATTTTATCATTTCTGTAGAAAGCAGAAAACCCAAGGACGATAAATCTCCTGAGATAGAAGAAAACGATGTAAATGCCACTCAATAAATCATCGATTGTTTTGGAGGACAAGGCGATCTCCTCTCGAGCATTACTTTACCGCACCATCAGCTAGTCATGGTCCCCCACCTACTCGTAGCTTTTTATAAAAAAACCCGAAAATCCTTCTCGGGCCAGTGGGGAGTGGTGCTTCTTTTCCTGTTGAGCATGTTGTTCTACTCGACTTCCGGATTCATGTATTTTGAAGGAGAGGCTCAAAACAAAGACTGGGAAGACGCAATTTGGTGGGCCATCGTTTCCATGACCACCGTGGGCTATGGGGATATCTTTCCAGAATCAACCTACGGTCGATTGCTAATCGGACTCCCCACGATGTTGATCGGCGTGGCAATTTTGGGCTACATCCTCTCAGCTTTGGCTGCAATTCTAATGGAAAATAAATTGAAGGAGCTAAAAGGCATGTCTACATTTGAAAAAGATAAACATATCATCATCTGCCGTTTTATCGGCCTGACCTCAACCTTGCAAATAGTCAATGAAATGCGCTTGGATCCAAAGACTCAGGATACACCCATCGTACTGATCGATGAAACTTTGGATGAATTGGCCAAGGAACTAGCTGAGAAACAGGTGACATTCATCAAAGGCAACCCGTCGAATGATTCCGTTCTGGAAAGGGCCAACCTCGGCGGGGCACAGGCAGTCATCATACAAGCCGAATTGGCTGATGGCGAGAATTCTGACCTCAAGAACCTGGCAATTGCCTTAAACATCGAAAAGATGCATCCTGAAATCAACACCGTGGTGCATTGCTTAAATCCGGATAATGTCCGGTTTTTTGAACGATGTGGCTGTGATAGTGTGGTATGTATCATGAAACTTGTAAACCAAGTGATTGTCCAGGAGTTGCAGGATCATGGCATTCACAAGGTGGTCTCGGAACTCACCTCGAACACCTACGGCAAACAGTTCTATGTGGCTGACATGCCGTCCGACGCTCAAACATTCAGAGAGGTTCAGAAAAGTTTAGCACAAGAGGACATTCTGGTTATTGGTATTCGTCGTGACGGACAGAATCTTATCGCACCAGAAAATGACTATTCAGTGAAAACATCCGACAAGGTGATCAGCATCTCTTCCGATAGAAAGTAAATTCCAGCATGACGGTGTGACCAACGATACTAATTCTGTACTACAGGAGAACTGCAACATATCATTTAATACTCCGGGCAGCCTTGTTGCCCGATTCTCGGCGCAGGACGGTATCACACTGTGCCAAGGTTCCGTCGAGACTTGGACAGTCTAGATTGTAATGCAACCCGCGGCTTTCTGGTCGTTTCAGTGCACAGTTGATGATCAACTCGGCTACGAGCGCAATGTTGCGTAATTCAAGCAGGTCGGCAGTCACTTTGAAGTCCCAATAATATTGCCGGATTTCCTCACGTAGGTTCTCTATGCGTTTGCGTGCTCGTAGCAATCGTTTTTGAGTACGAACAATGCCAACATAGTCCCACATGCATCTTCGAATTTCATCCCAGTTGTGTGACACAACGACAAGCTCGTCCGGGTCTGTCGCATCGCCTGATTGCCATGCCGGGATTGTTATGTCGCCAAACTCAGTTTTCGTCCTAATAACTGACTGAGCCGCGCGATGTGCACACACGAGTCCTTCAAGCAGTGAATTGCTGGCCAACCGGTTAGCGCCGTGAAGCCCCGTGCTCGCAACCTCACCCACCGCGAATAATCCCGACAATTCCGTACGTCCATCCAAATCTACCAAGACCCCGCCGCATTGATAGTGTGCAGCCGGCACAACAGGAATGGGCTCCTTTGTTATATCGACGCCAAATTCCCTGCAGGTGGAATAAATATTCGGGAATCGATCTATGATGAAGGGAGCAGGCTTGTGTGTAATATCCAGCATCACATGGTCTGCTCCACTGCGTTTCATCACACTATCAATGGTGCGCGCCACTATGTCGCGAGGGGCTAGCGATGCCAACGGGTGGGCGTCTTCCATGAAACTTCGCCCATCCAAGTCCCGCAGCACCGCGCCTTCCCCGCGTAACGCCTCACTAACAAGGAACGATTTTGCTTTCTGATGGTAGAGACAGGTGGGATGAAACTGTACAAATTCCATGTTAGCCACTGCTGCCCCTGCACGATATGCCATCGCTATGCCGTCACCCGTCGCAATATCCGGATTGGTCGTGTACAAGTAAACTTTGCCGCAACCGCCCGTAGCCAACACCGTGACAGGCGCAGCAAACGTATGCACTTCCCCTGATGCCCGGTTAAGCACAAAAGCACCCACACAACGGTTATCACCCTCGTGCCCAAGTTTTCCAGTGGCAATAAGGTCGATGGCCATGTGATCTTCAAACACAGAAATGTTTGGGGCACGCTCGATAGCCGCAAGCAGAGCGCGCATTACCTCACGACCGGTAGCGTCTTTGGCGTGCAATACTCGACGCTTTGAGTGACCACCTTCCTTGCCGAGAGAATAGAAGCGCTCACCATCCGGCGAAATGGTGTCTTCACGCGTGAACTCCATCCCTAGGTCAATCAACTCCTGAACACGTGCTGGCCCTTCCTCAACAATGGTCTGCACCACTGACTCACGACATAAACCTGCGCCTGCCCGCAGTGTATCCGCAACGTGTAAATCCAACGAATCCGTCGGCTTCGTTACCGCCGCGATGCCTCCCTGCGCGTAGTGCGTATTCGCTTCGGCCAGTTCCTTCTTCGTCACGATGGCCACACGCCCTTGTGGCGCAACCTTCAATGCAAAAGTCAGTCCAGCAATTCCACTACCAACAACGATGTAATCAAATTCGCGCATTATCAATCAGTCGCGTCTTACCAATGTAAACCGCCAGTGCCATTCGCACACCACGTTTGGGTTTCATTAATTTCAAAGTCTGTTCTTTGAAAAATTCCACGTAATCCACGCGAGCATTGGGTTGTTTCTCAATGAACAGTGTTATCTTTTGTTTCAGCCCACGCACGCTCCCACTGCGTACCGCATTTTTTGCCAAAACGATGGCCTTCCAAAGCACAGTCGCCTGTCTGCGTTCATCATCTTTCAAACAAACATTGCGCGAACTTACTGCAAGACCATCACTTTCACGCACTGTTGGAACTATAACGATACTAGCCGATAAATTTAAATCTCGAGCCGTTCGTTTAATGAGCAGTACCTGTTGCCAGTCCTTCTCTCCAAAAATTCCAAGGTTTGGCAACACCAGATTAAACAACTTAACCACTACCGTAGCAACACCACGAAAGTGACCCGGCCGAGACCCTCCTTCCATGCTGCATGAAACATCCGTTTCCTCAACGAAAACACTCGCATTTTTTGCATACAATGTCTTCGGCGTAAAAACCACATCCACACCTTCTGCTCGGCATAGTTTTTTATCTTTCGCTAACGAGCGCGGGTAGCTACGCAAGTCGCGGGCATCATTGAACTGCGCAGGGTTTACATAAATACTGACAACCACCACGCCGTTGCCGGCCAGTTTTCGCGCACGATGTATCAGCGCACAATGTCCCGCATGCAGCGCACCCATCGTGGGCACCAATACCACACGTGTGCCAACTCGCCGCCAAGTCTGCGCCTGACACTGCATCGCACGATCTGAGGTAATGGTTCTCACTGGAAAACAAACGGGCCGCCTGGAATATGCGGCCCGTCTGTGAATGTTTAAAAGCCTCAGTTTTTAAACTGAATTGTCTGCCCCTTCGGAATCTCGTCAGCGCATGGCTGATCAGTGGGTGCGTCGGCCTCGGAGTCGGTAGGTGCCACTACGTCGTTCGAAAGCATCCAAGCCTCAACCTCGTCGCCACTAACATCTGCCAACATATTGCCATTGATCTCAACACAAGGTTGCATCATCTGTCCGCTGCGCTCGATCATCTCGGTGCGGTGTTCGGGATTGTTCATCACGTCCTTCTCATCCCATTCAAGTCCATGTTTCCGCAATACAGAACGCACGCCTTCGCTCCAGCCACACATCGGCTTGAGATAACAAGTAATATTCGGTTTATCCATAAGTCTATTTATGCTGATATAATTCTTCTCAAATGCCAAGAAAGTTTATTCCAGCTTCGTCCTCAGCCAAGAATCCATTAGATTTCACGCATGCCGTTGGCGGTCCTCATTGCCCCTGATAAATTTAAAGGTACACTTACTGCGATTCAAGCAGCCAAGGCTATTACCCGCGGTTGGAAGGCGGAACGCCCAGAGGACCGAATCACACAATTGGCCATCAGCGATGGGGGCGATGGTTTTGGGTTATTGCTTGGAAAACTCCTTGATGCACAAACCCGCCAAGCAACAACTGTGGATGCTGCGCGTCGACCGGTTAGATCACACTGGTGGTTTGAACCAAAGAGCCACACAGCGGTGATTGAATCCGCGAATGTCATTGGGTTGGCAATGCTGCCCCACGGGAAGTTTCACCCGTTTGACCTTGATACTTTTGGCTTGGGAAAAACCCTCCAACGCGCGGCGACCGCAGGCGCAACACGTTGCATCGTAGGCATCGGTGGAAGCGCAACAAATGACGGTGGCTTTGGCGTGGCGCGAGCCTTGGGTTGGCGATTTTTGAAGCATGATGGCAATGAGATCGAGCAATGGCCTGAATTGATTTCCCTTCACTTGATCAAGCCTCCGAAACTTAAGCGACTGTTTGACAAATTAACCGTCGCAGTAGACGTCCAGAATCATCTGTTGGGTCGAAGCGGCGCAAGCCATGTCTACGGACCACAGAAGGGACTCGGCGCCAAAGATATCCCATTAGCTGAAGCAGCCCTGCGTCGGCTGGCAATGGTCTGGTCTAAGCAGAACAGTTCCGCATCCAAGTTGCCAGGGTCTGGAGCAGCAGGTGGATTGGGCTTTGGGATGCATTGTTTTGCAGGAGCTAAGATTGAGTCTGGCTTTGAATTGTTTTCGGGCATGGCAAAATTGCCGCAACTAATAAGACGGCATGATCTGGTTATCACAGGCGAAGGGACGTTGGATCGACAGACGGTGATGGGTAAAGGAGTCGGTGAGTTAGCAAAAATGGCGAAGAACTGTGATTGTGATTGCTATGCACTGGCCGGAAAAATTGAGAATGAAAAGATGCTGAGTCCTTATTTCAACGAATGTGCCGCGTTGGTAGACTTAACACCATCGCGAAAGGCAGAAGCGAACGCTGCTATATGGCTGGAACGATCGGCAGGCAACCTAGCAAAGCAGTGCGCTATTTAAACTGAAGCGAGGACAGCGCGGCAGGAGCCAAGCCAAAAGGGCCAATGTAAGGGTGCGTGATGACGACCTGACCATCCCGCCATTCATGCAGACGTAAAGTGAGGCGACCGCGCTGGGTGAGGACTGCAGCAGCTTCAATTAGAGATTTTCCCTGCTCGAGAGATGCAGGACGCACGATGAGATCGCCGGGCTTGATGGCTTCAGCCTCGGCTAGAATTTCAGCAGGCAGAACGGCGTCATCCTCTCCTTTAAGGACTTTCACCTGGCCAATGAGCTTGCCGGCGCGATGGATTTCCAGTTCCTCATCAAGCTCTACAGCGCCACGAAGCACCTCCTCAAAGCCAAGAGTCTGTTTTTCCTTATTAACCACGGTGACCTTACCAATGGGGATAGTTTCGGGCAGAAGCTCTGGGACCGCGCCATCCTTTCTGCCGAATTTCACCAAGCTGAGGCGCGCGAGTGGGATGTCTATAGGCTTCTCAGCAAAAGACATCTTTACGGAAAGCTTGCCACCGGAAATGCCGCCAATATCACCGGACATGGTGTCATCGTTGGCCAAACGCACGAAATCCTCTCTGCCATCGCCACCACTGGCATTGACGGATTGATTCGGCAGGCGACCGTCCCACTCACTAACCCGAATGTTCGATATACTCATGGCATTACTTGTCTGTGGATTGAACTGGAGGGAACGCCCCTTGCCCGCCCACGCAGCAGGTTCCTGCCACTTCTTCACAAGTTTGCCACCCAACAGCAGCGATATACTTTTCTTTTTACTATCCAACAGAACGGAGAACCGGCCTTTCTTTTTGCCGGCGATATGACGCGACAACTGAACACTGCCGAGACTACTGGTCTGGAAATTATTGCCATCGCTGGTGTAGCGATAGAGATATGCGTAACTAGAGTTGAGACGGATCGCGTATGCATTGACGGAGGTGAGCGTATAAAGCTGGTCGGCTTGGACGATAATGTCGATGCCCAGCACGGTCGGCCAGGCGAGGTCAAACTCAACATTCGTACGTTCCGGCCAGTTAAACTCGCGACCAATGATGCCGCCTGTGCCATTGCTTGTCATTACACCATCCTTGAAATTCCAGTGAATGCTGGCAAGTGACAACTTGAACTTAATCTCCTTGCCGGCACGCTTTACGACTATCTCTATCCGGTCGCCTGGTTCATGACCCTTGACAAAACGGATCATCTTGGCACGCACCTTAAAGGGTTTGCCGTTAATGGATGTGATGATATCACCTGCCATCAGGCCAGCCTTCTCAGCGGGGCTACCCTCGACCGTACGTTCGACGGTCACTCCACCAAAAAGATCACCATCATCTCCAAGATAAACGCCCATGACAGCCGCACCCCAGCCCTTGAGCGAGTCAGGTCCCTCGAACACAATCTTGGAAAGGGCACCTGGCACAAGATGCACAATAGCTGCGCGCGGAATGCGCAGTCGACCGGCATACCAAGTGTCTAGCGTGAGCATTTTCTCGTCGAGCGCGGACAATTCACCGGCAATTTCGTCGCCATTCACGAGGCGCACACGAGCCGAGTGAATGCGCGCTCCCTTGGGTGCAACCTCAGTGCTAAAGGAGATTTTCCGCACACTCACCGCCTCTACACGCATTTCGCCTGCAACAGCTGGATGTTCCCACAGGAACCCTTCCTTGGCGTCGTAACCAATCATGGCACCGGTCATCTTGTCGCCACTGCGAAAGGTAAGCGTGCCTGTGCGGATGGGTGCTGCATGCACCGCAAAAGCAATTAACAAGCAAACAATTAAGAGCCCTCTCATGTCTTTAGTGTAACGTCAGACAAAGGTTTGGCAACCATTGCGATGAGAAGTTATTCGAGGGCCGAGCCCTCTTTGTTGATGGTAATATGGAAGGTGCCCTTGAAAATTTTGCCGGCTGAGGTATCGAGGTTGTACTTGATGGCCATGGAATTGACCGGCTGCACTTTGGCTATTTTCAGAAAGACACTACGGCCATCAGGCAACATACGGGCCGACTTTATGATGACCGGGTCGCGACCGTTCATTTTCGGATTTTTCACGGACCAATCCTTGGAGCCGTAGGCACTGGTCCAGCGGTAGTTCCATTGCTCGGCC
>PARV01000053.1 GCA_002712055.1 Gammaproteobacteria bacterium
AAAATTTGCGCCGGGATTGTCCGAGCCTCTTAGAACTCTCTATCGCCCTGTCTAAGGCTAGCTTATTACCCTCTTCGTTTCTTATTGAGATAGGAATCGGCTCATATTCTCCATTGGAAGTGCTGTCTATTTTTATCGGTAACCGAGTGCCATCTTTATCTAATTTATCCATTAATAACTCCTCTTCTTATATTTTTAGAATTCTCAATTTGCAGGAATCAGGTCCAGTTTTTCAAAAAGCACGGTTTCAATTTTTTGCCGAGAATAGAACGCTGGAAAAACCTTATCGTTCGCCCAGAGATCGAACAAATTAGCATACAAAGGATGATCTGGGTCTCCCACTTGTCCAGGCGCGTTCATGCCCAGCGTGTTATCCCAGTCCCTTGTATCAACGAAAATCCGGAACGAGGCTCCAGAAGTTTGGTTATCACCACCCCCTGTATTTCCCACCGTGAAACTATTGCCTCCGCGAGGCGCTGGCCCGACGTTTAGGCGCGCGCGCAGCTCGTCGTTAACGGCTGAGCCCAGTGGATGTCTGATCAGGGCATGCTTATAATCTTGCTGCCCATACACCCAGTTTTGGATATTCGGTCCGAGCTTTTCTGTAAGATCAGCAATTCCGCCTGCCAACGTATGCAATAAAAACTCATCTCTTCCCCTAATAGGGTCTTCGCCAAAATCTCCGTCCGGTGCCAACAGCATATCTATCGTGGTCTTCATGCCCACACCCAAGTACCTCTGCGCAACTTCCGGAACTTTCAACTCTTCCATATTGTCTAGCAGCCTACGCTCGAAAGCTACGTAGATGCCAGCCTCAATAGAACTTTTATCGAGCACAAAATCCCAGTTAAGCAACATCTGCCTTGCGCTCTCAACCTGGGGATCATCAGCTACTAGATCTTTGAAGAACGGCACCAGAGTCCGTGCTGGAACCGATAGATAGTCGTGTTGCAGCTCCACCATGTCCATCATGTTGAGCTTGCGGCCGGCCCCGAGCACTTCACTAGCCCTCGCCCAGCGATAAGGATCGGTCCAGGTATAACCGATTGCATCCAAATAAGGGAAATCCGGGGGTGTATAGTTACTGTTGGAGGTTTCTATGTAGCCGCGCAAAGGATTAAACTCGCTGGGCTTGGCCTTGATCGGAAGATAGCCATCCCATTCAAACCGACCATCACCGGGCACCGGGACCATACCACTGAAGTTGCGTCGAATTGGCGCTATGCCTACCGCCTGCCAGCCGATATTGCCATCGCGATCGGCCCATATCATGTTTTCACCCGGTATATTGCTGTAATTGGAAGCCTCGCGGAATTCATCCCAAGTGCGAGCCTGATCCATACGCAGAGAGGCCAAATAAGGTGCCCCTCCGAATTCCATCCACGCTGGCCGCACCGCGTAAGCCAAATTTTTCTCGCGATCTTCGAAAGTAACAGGACCATGCCGGGTATATTTTAATTCCACAGTGACCTGGTCAGCTCCTTTAACATTAATTACTTCCTCGATGATGCGCATGTTTTCCCACATGCCCTGGTATAGGTACTGATTCGGATTGTCCGGATTTACTTCGTAGACATAGAGATCTTCGCCATCAGTGTTAAACACGGTTAGACCCCAGGCTCCGTATTCGTTGTGGCCAATACTGACACCTGGAATCTCCGATTCTCCTCCGCCAATGACGTTCCAGCCAGGTCCTACCAAATGTACCCAGTAACGCAAAGAAGGAACCGCCTGGGCGCGATGGGGATCGTTAATCATCATGGGCCAACCGTCTTGAGTAAGACTGCCGCTAACTACCCAGTTGTTACTACCGATGTCATCAAGATCATGTTTTAGTAAATTCTCTTCTTCTAAATCAAGCAGCGCCGCTATAGATTCGAATGCAACATCATCATTGCGAGCGTCCGCCAGAACAATATCACTTGGCTGGAAGCGTATGCCTCTGCGATACGCGTTATAGAGCCGTAAAACATCGTTCTCCACTAGTGATTCGCAGTCAATCATAGGGTCTAGGGAAAGGTCCGGTTCATGTGGATGAAAGTAGCGCAGCTCCTTTACTTTTTCAGCCCCTACTGTGCATACGGCACGGCCAGTATTCAGTTCCAGTCCTATGTTGCCCAAAAGGCCCTGGTGCCTTGAAATAACTACTTCTTCTGACCAGTGTCTAGGTTGTATGCCTAGCAGCTTGAACGGTAAAGGAAGATTTTGAGGATTTTGTAAGACTTCATCAATATAGGCGTTTACCCCGTGTACAAATGCGCCAATGATGTCTACCCCGCTCGGATGATAATGATTCATTTCTTCCGCCATTGCTCCGCGGAACTTGAATAGGCGGGTGCCATGATCTCGCTCCACTGCACGCGGCCCTAATATTTCAGCTGTGGTACCTGTGGCCTGTGCGCGCCAAATCTCGAACTGGAACAAACGATCACGTGCCGCATTGTAGCCTTGAGCGTAAAACAGATCGTGCTCTGTCTGCGCATAGATGTGTGAAATGCCCCAACGATCTTTCAGTATTTCTACAGGTTGGTCGAGCCCTTCTAAGGCAATACGTCCACTCTGTTGAGCAAATACCATATTGCCTACCAGGAAAAGAACGAGAATGCTGATAATTCTTTGTCTAAATCCCACTACCATGGTCGAAAGCCTCTTTTGTAGTTCTTGTAGCAATTCACATTCTGCCAATCCGAAAAAGCCCTTTGTGGCTTATTAGCCTGAATTAATTCGTTACTATACCCCAGAAGAGCTAAGCTGCGAATTCTGAGAGCAATTGTAAAGCTAACTCCGCGCGTTTTGTTGGAACAAAGATATGATCGTGATAATGCGCGGCAATGATATTTGCTGGAATACCGTGGCTGGCCAGCTTGTTACTCACTACCGCCGTTAATCCTACTGCATTGAGATTTGAGTGAATCGACAGGCTGATGCCTCTAAAAACCGAATCATATCGGAGCCCTGCGTCATCAGCCTTGAGCCTACTGAGAAGTAGACTAAGTCCTTCCGTTTCCTGATAACTGGCGAGAGGTTCCAGCTCCGCAAGATCACCGTATTTACAATCGGATAGAGAACAAAACACGTACTCTCCCTCGATAAGCCTAGGCTGCATGAGCGAAAGAAGCTTATCTAGTTCGGTTTCTCCAGACATAACTAATTGCCAACTACGGTCTATAACTCGGCAGCGATTTCCTCATAAAAACCAGGAATACTCCTATTCATAAATAGACCACCTTCCGCTTGGGTCCAACTTAAATCCGGGTCTTTAATTTCTTCCGGCGCATCGTCAGCATCAAGTCCTTGCCGGATCAGTTCTGCCATACGTATCCGAACCGCCTCCATCTGGTTCCGAAAATTTAGCACGTCGCGACGATCCATAACTTCTCCATGACCTGGGATTGCTGTATTCCAGTCAAGTGACAAAATATTGTTCATTGTTCCAACCCAACCACGACTGCTGCCACCATTAGCATAGTCGATAAAGGGCGCCGTACCATGCAGAAGATCACCGCCATGCACCGTCTTTAAGTCAGGAAAATACACTACCGAATCGCCATTGGTATGCCCTCGCCCCATGTAGTAAGCCCGCACCTCCGCTTCACCAAGGAATACAGAGGTTTGATCAGTATAAATTAACCTGGGAGGCCCATCCTGATCACCCCGGAGCATGTTATCTCTGGCGTTCTTATGAGCAATTACATCGGCAACCTGCAAAAAGCTGGCATTGCTTCCCGAATGATCGCCATGATGGTGAGTGTTGATCACATACTTAACCGGCAAGTCGCTTACCGTTGCTACTAACGATTGAATCTCATCGAAGTCCTGCGGATATTTGTCATCAATCAGAATGACGCCCTCTACTGTGACTCGAACTCCGATATTACCCCCAGGACCAGTAATAATATGCAGTCCATCCTTAACTTGTGCAATACTAAGACGGTCCTGTGCAGCGGCAGTAAATGGAATAAATGTTATTAAAAATACAACGATCAGCCTGCTCTTAAGAATTATTTTCATAGTGCATTAACCTTATTTGAATCCCTTGAATTTTTTCATACCTTAGCCCAAATACAATAACTACACTATTGACGACGGCAACGCAATGGACGTGAAGGAGGCCGATAATCAACTGAAACCCCCTTAAGATCAGGACCACCAGATGGGGATTACCAAGCCTTATGTGATCAGCACTAACTTAATATTTGGCCTTTCTGAGAGGACGTTATTCGAGTGGAAAAGCGGCCAGCATGACAGGCCACTCGCAAACTCTTATTTAGTGGGCAACCGAATCCGAAAACGCATACATAACAACGACACCCGAAACAATAAGCAAGATACCAGCTATCGCTGGCATATCCAGCTTTTGACTGAATAGACCCCAACCTATTAGAGTAATCGCCGCTATACCTACGCCAGACCAAATAGCATAAGCCATACCAATTGGGATAGTGCGCAGAGTTAGAGATAGAAAATAAAACGCCGCTACGTAGCCCACTACAACGATCATCGACGGGGCAAGTACGGTAAAACCTTCGCTTGGCTTTAGAGCTGAGGTGGCAATTACTTCAGAGATTATCGCGATAAATAAGTAGATCCAGTTATTCATAATTTCAATTTCCCTTAGAGCTCGAAGTCAGTTCCACCCTACTTTCTTGACAAAATGGTAACACTGCTAAGCATTGAAACTCGATTTTACTTATTGTTTGCGTATGATGAAATGACCATCTAGCAAAGCAGAGTCATTTGCCCCTCTCAAGACCGCGACAGCCTAAACGTAGAGAATGGCTGAAGGTTATCGATCGCGTCTAGTCCTTGTCCAAACAAACCGCCCCACAACCACAGGCCTCCTCGCAAGATTAAGCTCCCCATTTTTGATATAATGTAAATGATTTGCATTATCATTACGGAATTATTATGCCGATAGGCTTCTGTATTAGTGAATAAAAAATCTCGAGATCTGTTCTGGTATAAGACCCATTCTTGGTTAGGCTTGAAACTTTCCTTGTTTTTAACTTTTATTCTCATGACGGGAACAATCGCCGTATTTAGCTTGGAAATAGATTGGTTGTTAACTCCCGAGATGCGTTCTAAAGAATATGTTCCACCCGAGCAAGTTGCCTGGGGCGCTTCGTTTGACTCCGTAACAGAGGAATATTCGGATTATGATCTGGTAGGGCTTTTTCGGTTCCCTGAATCGTGGTTTTCTTTACACGGAATAGCCATTACTCCTTGGCAAGAAAGCGTGAGATTATGGTTAGACCCACTCGATGGCGAATTCCTCGGGGCAACATCCTGGTATAGCGTGCAAAGATTTTTTCGATCAATGCATCGAAATCTAATGATGCCTGAAAGAACCGGAACCCCAATTGTTTCTTTTATGGCAGTTCCGCTAACTATATCCCTTATTGCTGGGTTCATTATTTACAAGAAGTTTTGGACAGGTTTCTTTAAGCTTCCACGGTTCGATAGGAAGCTTCGCGTTTGGGTTGGTGATTTCCATCGCCTTGCTGGATTATGGGTTAGTTGGTTCATCGCATTGATGGCGATTACGAGCCTATGGTATTTCCTAGAGGAATTAGGTGGTAACTCTCCTCCTTTCCCTCCACCGGCTGCAAGAGTGGAAGATAGACAATATTCTCTGCCGGAAAATTTTACAGGCACTGATTTGGATGAGGCCGTCGTAAGAGCCTTAGAGGAACTTCCTGGTCTTCAAGTTCGTCGTATACTTTTCCCTTCTTTCTATGGAGATCCCCTAATAATTCAGGGAGATTTAACTGCTAGTCTCGTTCGCCCGAGGGCTAATGGGGTATATATCGATCCACTTAACTTAGAAACTCTGGGTAGCTACAGGGGCGAAGATCTAAATTTTCATACGCGAATTTCCGAAGCTGCTGATCCGCTCCATTTTGGTAATTTCGGTGGAATTACGTCGAAATTTATCTGGTTTATTTTTGGGTTGTTTATGACTTCAATGGCACTAACAGGTGCTGTTATTTATACAAAACGGTTAAGCGGTAAAATCAAACCAGCTGAAGAGTACCCCCCGGGGTCGGGATTAGCAGCCGCAGAGGACATTCAGCTTTCATGAAGCAAGCTATTATGTCTTGGTGGTATTCAATGGGATATTGGCGTTGGCCAAATGCTTTTATATTGTCGACTGCGATCTATCTTTCAATAATTTATGAGGCTGTACCCAATGATTGGGTAGAGCACGGCTTCAGGTCACTGGGTGACGTAGAAGTTCAATTTTCCACGAGAGGCGAGATACGGCCAGGCAACGAATTCAGCGGAAAAATCGACGCTACGGGTACAGGCTCAATTACTATTGGCTTTCGCCAAAATCTTGGAGAAGCTATTTCCCTCGACTTTGCCGAACCCGGAAGCCAGGAAATAAACCTCATTGCTCCAGAAACTACGGAACGCCAAATTATTCTAGTGGCCAGTGATGATTCGGATAGTCTTGTTATGTGGAATATAGGCAGATTATACGATTAGGCCAGAATAGGTAAAACCTGGCTCTAACTAAAAGCTTAACAAATCAATATTTCAAATCTAACGTATTGCTTTCGTACATTTGATTTATACAAAACACTTGCATTCGATTAGGCATTTGTTAAGAATGATTATCATTAATATTTAGAAAATTGGATTTTTATAGATAATGAAGAAAAAACTAGGCCGTAGATCCTTCCTCGAAATAGTTTCAGGTGTTGTGGCTGTATCTGCGTCATCTTTCCTAAGTGTTGTTTCATCGGCTTTCGCCTCGAGTGCAGTTATCCAGGAAAGAACCGATTCAGATTCAAGTGATCAATCCGGCCGCGCCGCCAGTGATTCTGACTCAAGCGATCAATCCGGTGGTGAAGGAACTGACAGCAGTGATCAAGCTCCTCGCAGCGGCAGTGATTCTGATTCGAGTGATCAATCTGGTCGACGTTAATATCTCGAGCTCATATGCCACTTGAAGCGATAACGCAGGATCCGCTTTCATACTTAGTAGCACCGGTCACTAAAACGGAATTCTTTAATACCTATCATGAAAAGAAGGCTCTACTTAGCAAGCATAGTGACACTAATAGGTTTCGCGACCTTTTATCTATTGACCGTATAGACGAAATAATAGCGTCTACAGAACTGCCCCCGTCTTCCTTAGACATGGCTCGTAAAGAGCCCACAATCGAGCGGTCTTATTACACTTTTAAGAACGGCAATATTGATCGTGGAGCGGTAATCAGACACTACCAGGAAGGGGCAACGATAATATTACCTCAACTTCATCTGGCAGATGAGATCCTCTCAAATTTTTGTCGGTCCCTTGAAAATGTCTTCAGTAGCCATGTCCAAACTAACATATATTTAACGCCAGGAAGCAGTCAGGGTTTCAACACTCATTTTGATGATCATGATGTCTTCATTATTCAATTATCTGGCAAGAAGAAATGGCGGCTTTATCAAAAGCCGATTGAAAACCCCTACAAGGGAGAAAGCTTTAACACAAAAGAGTATAAAGCCGGCAAACTACAGAAAGAATTCGAGTTAAAAGAAGGCGACTGTGTATACATACCCAGAGGTCTTATGCACGATGCGATAAGTGTTGGTGAAAAGGCTTCGCTCCATATTACTGTGGGATTGATAGTCAAAAAATGGGCTGACTTAATGCTGGAGGCTCTATCGGAAGTAGCCATTAAGAATCCAAAGTTCAGACGTTCGCTACCACCAGGCTTCGCTCGTCCTGATTATAACGACAAATCCGCTAAAATATATTTTGATGAACTAGTAAACGAATTTCAAAAAGATTCAAACTTCGACGCAGTTTTCGAACTAATTAAAGAAAATTTCCTACGTGAACGCACTCCTAACTTACGAGGCTCTCTTGTAGATGCCTCCTCAACCTTCCTTAAAGAAAGACTCTATATCCGGCGAGACAATCTACAAGCTACTTTAAAGCTCGAGGAATCTGAAGCCATAATCATTTGTGGAGGGGGCGATCTACGCTTTGAATTAAAAATGTCTGAAGCACTAAAAGTTATCCTTTCCGGCGAACCATTTTCAGCCACAAGCCTCACGGATTGTGAAGACAACTCTACGCTAGATATGATTAAAAAGCTGACCGCTTTTGGAATAATTGAACCAATAAACAACACCTAATCTACTCCCCTCTGGACAGATGACATTTTGGCTATCCACCTGCTTGATTTCCTAAATGATAATGATTATCATTAGTATTATAGTTATTATTAACATACACAGGCAGTAATCATGAGACAGTACCCTTTCAATAAATCGAAGATTGCTATAGGCATAGCCCTAGTATCTGCTTCTTTCCATTCAATCGCACAAAATTCTGAATCAGAAGATATTGAACTTGAGACCATAACTATCGTTGGGTCACAACAAGATGCCAGGAATGTGGCTGGAACAGCCACGGTAGTTACTGCGGAGGATCTAGAGGTTTTTGAGTACACCGACATTCATAAGATTCTATCTTCAGTGCCGGGCGTAAATTTCAGGCCTGAAGAAGGATACGGGTTGAGACCTAATATCAGTATAAGAGGTACCTATGCTGATAGGTCAGGAAAAATAACACTTATGGAAGACGGGGTTCTTATAGCACCCGGTCCTTATTCCGCATCCTCGGCTTACTATTTCCCAACTGTAGGAAGATTGGCAGGTGTCGAGGTCTTAAAAGGTGCTTCTGCTATAACTCAAGGCCCCTACACCATCGGTGGAGCATTAAACTTGCTAAGTACACCTATACCCGGGGAACAGTCCGGATTTTTCAATCAAGAGATAGGACAAGATGGAGCTCAACGAACCCACGTTACGTACGGCAACTCAACTGAAAATTTCGGGTTTTTGCTGGAAGCTCACGTTTGGGAGACCGATGGTTTTGATGACATCCAGGATGAATCAGGCGATACGGGTTTCAGTAAGGATGACTACGTTGCTAAATTCCGTTTGAATAGTGATCGTGATACTGATGTCTACCAAGAGTTGAATTTTAAATATCAATGGTCCGAGGAGGACTCGAATCAGACTTATGTGGGTCTAGCTGACAGGTCTTTTAAGGCCGATCCCCATGAGCGTTATGGATTAACTAAATACGACAACATGGACAATGATCATGAGACACTCTCCTTGAATTATGGTGTTTCAGTGGGTCAGTTTGAGTTTAAAGCTACTTATTACGAAAATGACTTTGCTCGCGACTGGTTCAAGGTAGATAAAATAGATAACAAGAAAGTTTACGGCTTAGGAAATGGCATAAACAATATAATCGGTGCAGCAAATTCCGGCAGCGCTGATGCGCTCGCCATACTCAATGGCGACAATGCTGAAGCGGTCCAGATCAAACTAAAGCATAATAATCGAGAGTATGAGTCTGACGGTTTAGACCTAAGATTAAACTGGAGTAATGACATACACTCCGTGACGGTAGGCTATCGTGATACCGAAGATAGTGAGGACCGATTTCAGTGGTACGAAGTTGCTGACTGGAGTGGAGGCAAAATGGGTGCTCTATCCATGTATGGAAGTCTTCCAGGTTATTCCTCCAATAACAGATTGACTGAGGCTGAGGCTAAAGCTTTCTACATTCAAAATATCATCACTTTAGATAATCTTACTCTTAACATTGGATATCGTTCTGAGGATTGGGAAATTACCCAGGAGCGATACGTTGACTCTGTTCGGAGTGCAGTTAATGCCGCGAAGGGCTACCCTAAGGAATTAGCGAATGACGATGTGAGTCTGTTTGGTGCAGGAGCGGTCTACGATATTAATGATTCAATATCAATTTATGCTGGCTTTAACGATGGTTTTACACCAACTGGTGGAGGTGCAGATCCTGAAAAGGCAGACAACACAGAGTTAGGGGTGCGCTATGACAACGGCAATACCTACATCGATGTTGGTTATTTTCAGACAGATTATAAGAATATGTTTGGAAGTTGCACCGCGTCAGGTGGAGCGACAGGTGACTGCGAAATTGGTGATTCTTACAATGCCGGAGAAGCTGAAATAAACGGATTCGAGATATTCGGACAAACCGTTTTTGAGTCCGGTGGTTTAACCTTTCCAGTATCGTTAAGCTACACTTCTACCAGTGCTGAATTTGAAAACACTTTTAGCAGCTCTTTCTGGGGTACTGTCACTTCTGGTGACGATATCCCTGATACTGTAGATTCTCAACTCGCTTTTAGCGTAGGTTTTGACAACGGAGCAGGTTGGTCTGGAAATGCAACATATTATTCGTTTGGTGATACCTGTTCTGTGGCTAGTTGCCCAGCGGGCACTGAGATTGATAGCCATTCAGAACTGGACCTTGTGATTACTAGGAAATTCAGCGAATCGTTGGATGGTTATCTGACGATAATGAATGTTACGGAAGAAGAAGACATAGTCGCAAGAGCACCCAAAAACGGGGCAAGGGCTCAAATGCCCAGGACCGCGCTAGTAGGCCTTCGCTGGAGATTCTAAATAAGTTCCCGGAATTCCGGCAAACGTCGACGAAAGAGGCGAGCACCAGATATGATGAAAGCTACTAAGCGCCTTATAATTGCGCTGGCCCGCATAATAGCTAATCGATGTGGGTTAGTTAGTAGCGAGTCAGGAATCGCCGAGCGATTGAGAGTATCTCATCACTTTCTACCAACGACAGACCCTTCTGCACGAAATCAGATAATTCAGCTTCTGTAGGAAAAGAATAGTAATTCCCCTCTTCGATTTGCGGGACGCAGTTTAACTCATTACCAGCAGCGAGCGTATTCACAGCCTCTATAAGTTTTTGGCAACCAGCCTCATACAGTTGAAGTACATGCCATAGGTAAGATCTACTTTTTTGAACCGGAAAGTAGGTCGATCCAACAATAGGCCCCGCGTCAATACTATGATCGTCGATGTAGTGTAAAGTCGAACCAATTTGCTTATCACCATTCAGCATCGCTCTGAACGTAGCCATTATGCCCTTGTAAGCCGGCAACAACCCTGAGTGAAGATTCAGTACGCCATACTTGGGTATCTCAATTACAACGTCCTTGAGAATTACACCATAGCGAATGGAGATAACCAGATCAGGCGATGATTCCTTAAATTTCTCGAGATCGGTTCCTGTATTTATTGCATTAAATTCCTGGATCTTCGTACCTGCAAGATGGCCAAGCGCCTCAAATGTTTTGAGCTCAACACTTGGTGCTGGGTGACAACCATCGATGAGCGGGAATAAAAGCTCATTAAACAAATCTTGCTCAAAAAACTTTAAGGTCTGCAAGCCAGGGTGAAGATTTTCAACATTGCCCACAAAAGCTGACAACCCGATGGTCAACTGATGCTCGACTAGGGCAGGCACCAATCTGTTAAGTGCGATACAACTGGCGATGTCCTTATTAACTAAGAGAGTAATTTTCACGTGAGAATGCGATGAGGGAAACGATTAATCCTAGACTAATTATGGGACTGCAATAACTTTGCGAACGCGGCCGTCGCCTTTTGTAAGGAAGTACAACTCACCCTGACTATCAGTACCGAGACGAAGTCCAGCCCGGTTCCCCCGCGCATAGGTATTAGGAAATCCCACTGCATCTGCAACATTTCTCTCATAACCAGCAAATGTCACCCGCAGTTCGCGGATGGTAGCCAGGTTCCCGGGCTCTAGGTTATCGGTATCTATATAAAACACCCGTCCCGTCACCATATCGGTAAAGACAGCCTTGCCCTCTAAAGCAGGGATAGCGCTACCGCGGTAAACGAATACACTACTGATGGCATTTCCTTCATCGTGATCAAACTGGGCTACCGGATAAGTAAATTCCTGCTCATCTTGGGGGAGTGGGTACACTGGATTTGGCCGCACATTGCCGATGCCAAAAGCAGTGGCGAAGGTGCCTTCTCGTAGCCGCCAGCCATAATTGGCTCCAGCGATACCGATATTAACCTCTTCGATCTGGGACTGACCTATATCACCGATATACATTGTGCCTTCGATATCAAATGAAAAATGTTGAGGATGGCGCAGACCATATACCCAAATCTCCGGAGCCACACCTTCTATACCGACAAAAGGGTTGTCAGCCGGAATACCATACGCATTATCCCCTCCAGCCAAAGGGTCAATTCGTATGATAGCCGACATGGGTTCGCTCATAGACTGTCCGCGTTCTCGGGGATCATTGGCTCCCCCGCCATCGCCGAAACTAGCGTATAACAGACCGTAATCTGATGTTCCCTCGATCGCCGCATAGTTAAAAGCTAGGTTACCGATATTGTGGTTCTGATCAAATTGACCCATACGAAAAATCTCGCGCGTAGCCCCGGAAAAAACATTGGCACCAGGATCATCTGCTGTCCATTCACGGATTACACTCGCGTGATTACCGCCATCATCATCTAAATAATTAGCTAAACCACTGTCCGAGCTCACACTAAAGGATGTATAAAACTTGCCAAATCCTGGCCTGCCTGTTTCAGCGAATTCGGGATGAAAGGCGAATCCCGCCAGACCGGTTTCGTTAGGAAACATGGAATCATCAAACCCTACGCTTCGTCTTCGCACATCCAAAAAAACTGTTGGCCTGCTGCCATCTTCGTCAGTGATATACAAAAGCCCCCGCAAGTCGTTGATCACCAACCGTCCCGATCCATCCGGAATCGGACCCATATACTGAATACGAGCGAAAGCCTCGTTGGTCTGAAGTGGCTTCTCAGTATCCTCGCTAAGAGGAACTCTCGTGAATTCTGCGAGGGCAATTGCGATATCCCCCTTTACTATCTTCTCAGGGATAGGATCTTCCAAAGGTTCCCGACTCGATTCCGCGCCAAAAGCTGAAATGCATATACCTATTCCAGTTACTAAAATGGAAAGTGTTGTTTTCATGGGCTTGTTCCGTTTGCTAAATTAACACTGTCTGATCCAGAATGTGGTTCCAGCGTTACGTAAGGCAACCACGCAACCGCAGATCATAACGTGATCACAGGAAAATCGGTACGCAAGAATTTCAAATTATGTCTGAACTGAAATACGAGACACTTCATTACGAAGTGATGCAACAAATTGCCAAGATCACTCTTGATCGCCCTCCGGCCAATCTTATTAATCTCAAGATGACACAGGAATATCATGCAGCTTTGCAGCGGGCTGACATGGATCCAAATGTACGAGTTATTATCCTGTCAGGCGCAGGCGATGGCCTTTCTGGCGGGGTCGATCTGAAGTACATTGAAGAGTTCGATTCAACGGAAATGAAAGAGTATTTACGGTTGTTTTACGTGGATACCATTGACCTAGTTAGAAGCTTAACAAAACCTATCCTCGCCGCAGTGCATGGCTATGCACGGGAAGGTGCGTGCACCCTTGCCTTTGCCTGCGACATGATTATCGCGTCCGAGGATGCTGACTTTGCTTACCCTGGGGTCGCCAATCTTGCTGCCCCTCCAGGAATGCACGTTTGGCTACTTCAGCGGTTAATTGGCCGCATGAAGGCTGCTGAGCTTATATTCACTGGTAAACCTATAGGGGCCAGCGAGGCCGAGCATATGGGGTTGATCTCTAAAGTGGTAGGTGCTGGCAGTTTGCTCTACGAGGCGGAGAAAATCGCTCGGAAAATGGCCGAGATGTCACCACTCGCCCTGAAACGCACTCGAGATTTGATGTATCAAATGGAAGACATGAACTTCGCCGATGTGCCTGAAGCGGCAGTAGAGGCTCTCTCGGCCGCCTTTGATAGTGAAGACAGCAAAGAAGCTCGCAAGGCATACATTGAGAAACGCAAGCCTGTATGGACTGGCAAGTAACTGTAGCTATCGTCATCGAAGATTAAGGAAACAACAACAATATTTCTGCTGCTAAGCAGTCACTTGCGTGAGGGTGAATCCTCCAGTTTTACATTTTTCGAAACCCAGCCGCTGGTTAATGCAGCTAGGTCGCTCACCAACTACGTGACTCACATAAACGATTTGAGTATTAGCTTGTACGGCTATCAGATCAAGCATTCCCAAAATAAGTTCTCGATGGTAATCATCCAAACCCACACAGGGCTCGTCCAGGATTAGCACTCTGGGATGTTTCACCATAGCCCGTGCAAGTAATACCAGCCGTTGTTGCCCGAAGGAAATCTCATTATAAAAATGCCGCTCAAAATCAGAGATGCCGAGAGCTGACAACCACTCTTTGGCAACAACCTTTTCTGATGCTCCGCTGTCGTCATAGAGTCCTATTGAGTCAAAGAATCCCGATACCACTACATCAATCACCCTCCATCCTTTCACGTACTTGTTATGCAACTCATTGGATATAATGCCGAACTGTGCTTTGACCTCCCATATTGTCTCGCCGCTACCTTTCCGGCGTCCAAACAGGAATACCTGTTGTCCATAACCCTTATGATTTTCCCCGTCTATTAGACTCAACAGCGTGGATTTGCCGCATCCATTAGGGCCCTCGATAAGTACATGGTGATCGGCTTCCATTCTCCAGTTAATATCGTTGAGTACTTTCATCTCACCGTAACCTGCATCAACTCCATCTAGCTGAATGAGCGGCTGGCTATTAGCTGTCAATGCTTCCTCTAGATCAGGACACTCCGGTATGTTCACAGGTAACTTAGGCTTCTTCGCTTGAACCCGACAAAAATCATCGACGGACTCCACCTGAGATCTCTTTCCTTGAGCGAGGAGCCGTAACTTGTCGATGACAGCCAAATGGGTGACACCAGGTAAGATGTGGCTGGATCTCCGGCAGAGTTGAAGGCTAGAAAACCCAGCATGCGAAAATTGTTCGATACAATCGACGATACGTTGTTGAGATTCTCGATCAATGCTCTCAAGCGGATCATCCAGGATGAGCAATTGCGGCAGCCCTTCCTGCCGCGAATACAGAGCTCGGGCTAACAATACTTTTCGAATCTGACCAGAGGATAGATATCGAATACCCTTTGCTGAAAATTCGACCAAGCCTAGTGTATCTAATAGCTTATTTAATAGATTGGGATCTTGTTGATTTGCTGGTCGAGAGGACTGGATTAGATTTATCGCAACTGTGCCTGTGTCTTGGGCATCGGATCTATACTCACTTATGTCAAGTCGGTTATCACGTAGCCATAGCCGTTGTTGTTCTTCAAAGGAGACAATATGTATGTCCCTGGCTGGTTCGAATCCATCCCAATAACTTACGTAATTTAGCGATTCGGGACGTTTGCCAGCTAATAGGTTAGCTAGCAAGGACTTACCTGCACCATTGGGGCCATACAGGCACCAGTGCTCTCCCTGCAAGATTTGAAATGAATCTACTTGCAGCACATTGTCTCGTCCAATCCGACACAACGCGTTTTCAATCCTTACAATCGCTTCCATTAATCCACATCACCAATTCTATTAACCCAGATGTTGCCACACCCAAGGCATCGAAATATAGGCACTTTATTGCTTTTACTTATAGATAGCCTTAAGCTGCGCGCCATGCGAATTGCGGACCCTCTCTTCACTATTAACCTTATCCTGACCACTCTAATCTCTACCCTACTACCCTTGAAAATATTAGCAGCAGAAGAGAAAGGTGAACGCCTGTTCCTTGATAATTGTGCTGAGTGTCATCAAGTTGACGGGAAAGGAATACCTGGCATTTATCCGGCACTCGATGCTAATGAAGTCGTATCAGGTAGTGGAGTAGATGTGGCTCTAGTATTAATTATAGGGAGAGGAGAGATGCCGTCATTCCGAGGGTCGATTCTACCAGAGGAAATGGCAGCTGTTATTAACTATGTTAGGAATGCGTGGAGTAATTCGGGAGAGCTAATCTTGGCTGGAACCATAGAATCGTTACAATGAAAAGAGACCTTCTACCCTTATTAGCTTGCATAGAAACAGGGATAAATAGGTTCAGCAAAAGTTCAATTGATCTCTTTTGGAAGGCTCTCTATTAACTGCGTAAATAAGAAGCACCGTTAATATCTATAATGGCGCCAGTAGAAAATTCCGCCCCTTCAGAGCACAAAAATAAAACCGCATGAGCAACTTCTCGAGCTTCGGCAACCCGGTTCAAGGGACTCTGAGCTCTAATCTCCACTCCTTCTTTCCCCTGTAAACGATCAGCTGTAAGTTCTGTGTTGACGAAACCGGGGGCCACTGCTCCGACAAAGATATTATAGGGAGCTAGACCCACAGCGAGTGATTGACTCAGTGAATTCAGCCCAGCCTTGCTGGCTCCGTAGGCTGGCTTCGTCGGTTCACCCCGGAAAGCGCCTCGCGAAGTCACATTGACGATCCGTCCACCCCCCGACTCAATCATGTACCGAGCTGCACAAAAGCAAACGTTAGCAGGCCCATGAAGATTAGTGTCGATAGTCCGACGCCAAGCGGCTTGCCAGTCATTGTAGGTAGTCGATTCCAACGGATGATGAATACCAATTCCAGCATTATTGATGACTATGTCAAGACCGCCAAATTGCTTAATGGTGGAAGCAATAGCTGTGGCAACTTCATCCGGCTTTGCGATATCTGCTTGCACGACTATATGTCCTGTTCCGCAAAGTCCAGTCAAGGTTTCTTTAGCCGCGGCCTCGTTGAAGCGAAAGAGAATTGCCACTCTCGCACCTCGCTCGGCAAAGGCATTAGCAATAGCGCGTCCGATACCCCGAGAGCCTCCGGTCACGAACACGTTCTTGCCATCAAACTCCGAGCTGATTTTTTCCTGGTCACGAGCGGACATTCCATCTCCTTTCCACATTGTTAATCATCAAAGCGTAGTAGATTCAGAGAGGAATAAACGTATTCATTCCGTTTGAGCTGTCTACAGTGCCAGGTCTTCCAACTTGTTCTTGTTGCGTCATAGCCAGCAATAGCGCAGAGTCGGAGGGAGTGTTTGCCACAAATCGCTCCCCGTTAGCTGCAAGACGGCCAATGACTATGCCCCGCTCCGCTACTCCTTTATTGAAACTGACGGTATAAGTTTCAATAGTGCCCCCTCCATTTGGGGTTTCGGAGAATGATGGGCTCGGCATTTCATCAATTTCCGGCTGATAACTGCTGGGATTTTCCCGCTGCCATTTACTTTCCCAAGGAGTTGCTGAATAAATACCAGTGGCATGTTTACTGAGGTAACCACCATTAGCCGTGACTAACCCTAGCCGGCTTGGATCAGCTCGCAACAGAGGCAGCATCGAGGCAATAGCATGTAATGAATAATTATTACCCGGACCACCAAAAAACGGTAATCCTCCTGTGACCGTCAGGCCGCGTGAGTCATTATAAGCTATTCCCATTTCCTTACAGGCAATTTCCACCGCTGACGGAAAGCAGGAATATAAGTCGAAGTAGTCGATGTCATCGATCTTTTTCCCAGCCATGGTCAACGCTTTCTGAACATTTAACTTTAACGCCGGCGCTGAATAATAGTTTACCCGTTGACTCATCGTAAGCTTGTCATTTGCCTCACCGCATCCATGAATAAAGACCCATTTTTTCGGATCGATTGCCAGTTCTCTTGCTTTACCGACGGAAGTCATGATGATCGCAGCACCCTGATTTACCCCGTCCATAGCATTCATCCATTTGGGATAGGGGAAACAAATGAAACGATTATCGGGGGTAACGGTAATCAATTCTTGCGCATTACGCCTCTTGCCAAAGAAAGCATAGGGGTTTGAGGCAGCTACTTTGCTAAAAGGCTCGAACAACTCACCTAGCTGCTGCATGTGTAGCTCTATCGAATTGCCTTGGTGAGCACGTAGGGCATTTTCAAAAAGTGGGTAGGATTGAATGGGTACACCTATGCCATATGTAAACTCGTGTGGAGTGATGAGTTTTTCACCTAGTCCTCGATCCTCCATTGAACCTGCATCTTCCTCATGCCAGTCCAGGTCTATCTCATTACGCAGCGCAAGTTGTGCTGTTTTTATCGCCTCGGAACCAGCTATAAGAGCAACATCTACTTCCTTATTACTTATCCGCTCCGCCATTTCATTGACATACATTTGCGGTGTATTGCCACCCACATTGCCATAAATAGCGTTTACCGGATTAGCTCCGATGCGGCGGGCGATAGCACGAGGCGGATTTTCCGCCCGTCCAAATGGAATCTCTAAGCGAGGTCGGTTAGTAGAATCGAGAATAAGTCGGACCGCGATTACAGTATCTATTTGGTGCGCCAGCTCGGCACCGATTCCGCTGTCGGCAAGTGCTTCCATAGCGGCAAGACTCGAAATCCCCACAGGCGGTTGAGCTTTGTCGGGCAAAACATTTTTCTCAATGAACTGGCCGGCACCCACTAGGACCGGAGTAGAGTCGTCCATTAATTGATCAAGTTTAGAGTTGGCGACATAAGGGAGCGGAATTCGATCCCCCACTTTCCCGCACGTTTACTCAACACCCAGAGCGCTGGTACACGGCGATAGACTTCGTTAGAGGTATTAATTCGTTCAAATTCCAACTCAAATATTGCTCGCTCTGGCGATACTGAGAGCACGCTTAGATCTCGAAAGACGCTGTGATCCCAGTCTTCCCGCTCTTCCATCTGAGGAAAGTCAGGCCGCACAACTGGCGAAAGCGCATCCTCAGCATGAATAAAAAAGCTATTATTCAGCACCACTTGTGGCACATGGTTAACTCGACCCAAGGCATTATGATCAGTGTCATTGAAGGCGTTGAAAAACCCGACGATAGCTGCTGTTGCTTCCATTCTAGCCTGATTCTTTATAGTTTCGTCGATTTGTTGTTGTCCTGGCAGCCCTGCCCTGTACTGCATTCCCCACGTATCACCTTGTTTAGTAAAAACATAAAACACAAAGCCAGATTGATAGATTTCACCCAAGTTATTGCGTCGACTGAATTCCACGCCAATATTAACCTTACTTTCCGAAACTTGATGCATAGTAACTTCGTCAAAGCTGCTACTTGCCCACCCCTGGCGTCGAAGCATCGTAAAATTCTGAGCAAATTGTTCTGGTGATTCAGCAATTATTAGACCAGAAGGAGAATGAGTTATATGTGGATAGTTAAGCTCCTGCCGAACAGTAGCAATACTTCCAGAATTCCACGCGACCAAGAACCGTTCTAGCGCACTACGTGCCTGCTGCGCTGCGGTTTCTAGATTCTGAGCCACAGCATTTTGTGCAACGCATGCCAACCCCATCAGCATGATGGTCAGAATTCGCTTCAAAATACGGATAGACACCATAGCTAAACCTTATGTCAGTTAGAAACGTATCCGCATTATTCTGATTGCTCCACCCAATTGCAATGTTACACTTCTCTTCTAATTTTACTGGTGTACAAAAAAGGAAATTATAATCAGTCCTCTCGACCCCCAAGCTAGGGCCCTACTAGATGCAATAGAGGAGTCTGGGGCACCTCCACTAAATGCTTATGTCCCAGAGGAAGCTCGACTTGTATACGATAAGGCCAGTCAACTGGTGCGCGGCACTCCTCCTGACCCAGCCTTCACTGAGGAGATTACTATCCCCGGTCCGGGTGGTGATATACGGGCCTTTCTGTACCGACCTAGTAATCAGCCGAAGCTGCCCACATTGGTGTATTTTCATGGTGGGGGTTACACAATCGGCTCGTTGCAGAGCCATGACTGTGTCTGCCGTGGCCTCTGTGTAGAAGCAGAATGTATTGTCATTTCGGTTGACTATCGACTGGCTCCAGAGCACAAATACCCAGCAGCTGCAGACGACGCCTGGGCAACCACGCAATGGGTCGCGGCACATGCCGAATTTCTTGGGGGCGATCCCGAGAGAATCGCTGTGGGTGGAGACAGTGCCGGCGGCAATCTTTCCGCTGTTGTCACCCACTATGCCAAGCAAGTAGGCAGCCCATCTCTAGTTTTTCAGTTACTGATTTACCCAGGAACTGAAATGAGCTGTTCCTTCGAATCTCACAAAACTTTCGGGGAAGGTTACCGCCTCACCAAGGAACTTATAGCTTGGTTTTATGAGCATTATTTCTCGCCAGGGGACGATATCAGCGACTGGCGCGCTTCTCCTTTAAATGCTGAAGACTTTAGTGACTTACCCGCAGCCCTAATACTATCAGCTGGTTATGACCCCCTGCAGGACGAAGCCAAAGCTTACGCAGACAAACTAACAGTAGCGGGTGTGCAAGTTAAACACTCTCACTACGAAGGGATGATACATGGCTTTATCACTATGCCTGGCGCCATCGATAAAGCTAAAGAAGCGATCAGCGAATGTGCAAATGAACTGAAGAAGGCATTTAACCCCTTAATGTGATTCCGAACCAAAATTCAATGCATACTATATTTGAGGAAATCGAGTCTTGTTTGTAAACACCCACAAAGTGCTCCAGCATATGCGATCAATGATCGCGCTTTGGGTGTGTTGTTCGTTCTCCCTGACAGTTGTAGCGCAATGTGATCAGACTCGAGCTGGTATACAGGTAGCTCAAGGCACTGTTTATTTGGATAGTAACAGCAACGGCATATACGACCGGGGTGATGCTGGTATTGGAGGAGTACGTGTCAGTAATGGCTGTGAAGTCGCGCTTACTCAAAGCGACGGCAGTTACCGGATTGATCTAGCACCTACAGAAATTCTCTTTATTTCGAAACCTGCCGACTACGCACTTCCTTTGGACGAAAATAATATTCCGGAGTTCTTTTACCGCCACTACCCAGAAGGCACCCCTACTGAGATTGCGGGCACATCCGTGGAATGGTTGTTCCCGGTCACCGATCCCACCGGCCCTCTGCCGGACCAGATTGATTTTGCTCTTTACCAAGATACAACAAGCAGTTTACGGTTCAAGGCTCATGGCTTTGCCGACACCCAAGCTCGCTATGACTCAACTGAAGATATGTTGCGGGAAGAGCTGGTTAATCCTCTAATCGGAAACCCTTATAATGCGAAGTTTGGCATTACGGTAGGCGACGTTGCCTTCGACAATCTGACGATCTATGACCGTCATAAACGCATGATGAGCCTAATGGATATTCCGCAATGGTATCTCCCAGGAAATCACGACCTAAACTTCGAATCGCCCAATGCATTGTTTGCCAACGAGACTTACAAGCATCATTTTGGCCCAACCTATTACTCTTTTGACGAAGGCTCGATTCATTTTGTTGCTTTGAACAACGTGGAGTATGCAGGAGTCGAAGACTCTTCGCGCGCGGGCAACTATCGGGGCTTTATAAGTGCACGGCAATTAGACTGGTTAAAAAATGATCTCGAAAGTGTACCAACCAATAAACTCATTGTGATTGCCACTCATATCCCTTTGTTGGCAACTGCGGACGATGGCAAATCGCTTCCCACAACCGGACCTGGAACGGAGAATTTTACCGAACTTATTGAAATTCTTAATTCGTTCGAAAATATTTATGGTATCGCCGGTCATGACAGCAGCAACAGCTTTAAAGTAGAGATCAACCACAACCATGGCTGGAAAGGCACCCCTTGGATTGCGCATACTCTTGCAGAAGTACGCGGAAACGGCTGGACTACGGGCGTAGTGGATCCGCGTGGCGTTCGGGACGCCATGATGCAAGACGGAAATCCAAATGGTTTCTACCTGTTAAAATTCGACGGAATAGATGTAGTACCCGAATTTATCCCCTTCCCCTTCGGGCCGGATGCTGGTCGGCGCCTTCGTATTGTACTCGACCCTATATTGGAATCTTCACAAAGCGATAGTATTAACCGGGGATCATTACAGGCCGGTACCAAAGTGGTAGTGAATCTTTTTGACGGAGGAGTGCGAGATACGGTGTGGGTATCATTGGATGGGTCCCCTGAATTACCAATGACCTATACTGTGCGAACTGACCCCTACGTAGATCTCATTTATCAGAAACTTTTAGGTACCGACAGTCAGATCGGCGCGCCCACTCGGTCAGCACATATCTGGGAATATCTCCTTCCAAATAACCTCACCATCGGCATCCATCGCGTTGAAGTCACTACAGAAGACGAATTCGGACAAATTCAGCGTGCCGCGTTTAGCTTTGAAATAGAGGAACAGTAGACCTGATATCATTTTACCCTTCGACTATCTTGAAAATAGCTGGCTTCGTTGCGACTCAAAGCGACAAATTTTCACCCCTTTTGCGGGTATTTATCGGCGACTTTTATCGTTTCAAACAAACAATCGAGATCAAGAAGTAGTCGGTAGGCAATAATTAATAATGATGGTTCAAACCAATCCAGACAAAGTTATTATGGGCCTTCATACGGTTGACCTCGGCCATGAAACACCCGCCGGGCCTCAGGTCTAAACTCTTTGTAAAAGTTCTTAATTGCGAGTTCACGAGCTCAATGTATGTGAAATACTTGGGACTATATTAAGAAATAACACGCATGTATGATGCCAAAATTGAATTTTAAACCTACATTCTAATGAAGGAATATGACTACATTATCATAGGTGCTGGCACCGCTGGATGCGTATTGGCAAACCGCCTTTCGGCAAAGCCCGATATCAGCGTACTGCTGCTGGAAGCAGGAGGCAAAGATGATTATTTCTGGATCGATATCCCTGTAGGTTACCTGTATACCATCGGCAATCCGCGTACCGACTGGTGTTACACCACTGAGCCCGACCCTGGATTAAATGGGCGTAGCATTGGCTATGCTCGGGGAAAGGTGCTAGGTGGCTGCTCTAGCATTAACGCTATGATCTACATGCGCGGCCAAAAAAGCGATTTTGATCATTGGGAATCATTGGGTAACCTCGGCTGGGGATGGGATGATGTGCTGCCGTTCTATAAGAAATCTGAAGATTACCAGCACGGTGCCAATGACTTCCATGGCGCTGGTGGTGAGCTAAGGGTGGAAGAACGGCGAGTTAACTGGGAAATACTGGATGCCTGGCGCGATGCTGCAGAAGAATGTGGTATTCCAAAAATCCAGGAATTCAATCGAGGGGACAATTTTGGCAATGCATATTTCCAAATGAATCAGCGCCGTGGTTCCCGGTGGAGCGGTACTAAGGGCTTCCTCCGTCCTGTGTTAGACAGGCCAAACTTGGAAATCTTAACCAACGCGCACGTTGAGAAACTTAAAATATCCAGTAATACACAGGGAAGAAGTCAAACCACAGGGGTACTCTTTCGAACAAAAGATCAAGGCGTTCGGACTGTTACAGCCAGGAGGGAAGTAATTCTTTCAGCTGGATCTATTGGATCTCCACAGATCCTGCAACTCTCTGGAATTGGCTCAGGAACATTTCTGAATAGCAAAGGTATAGACGTCATGCATGATCTACCTGGCGTTGGTGAAAACTTACACGATCATTTACAGATAAGATCCGTTTACAAGGTTCAAAATACGGTCACATTGAACGAACGCGCCAATTCGCTCATCGGTAAGGCATTGATGGGCCTTGAGTACATGCTCTTTCGAACAGGCCCACTAACGATGCCTCCGTCTCAGTTAGGCGCCTTCGCCAAGAGCAACTCAAAACAGTCAACAGCAAATATTGAATGGCATGTACAACCTCTGTCACTGGATAAATTTGGCGATTCGCTTCATGAATTTAATGCTATCACTCCTGCTGTATGTAATCTCCAACCCACCAGTAGAGGTCACGTCCGTATAAAGAATCCTCAATCGGCAGACTATCCAGCCATTACACTCAACTATCTCTCTACAGAGGAGGACAGAAAAGTTGCGGTCGAAGGTCTTAAATTAACGCGCCAGATTATGGCTGCCAAGGCATTGGAAAAATTCCAACCACAAGAATGGAAACCTGGACTTGGATTGACCACGGAAGAAGACCTCTATACGGCCGCCAGTGATCTCGGCACCACAATTTTCCACCCTGTAGGTACCTGTAAAATGGGCAACGACGATATGGCAGTGGTGAATGACCGACTGCAGGTACAGGGGATAGAAAGGCTCCGGGTAATAGATGCCTCCATCATGCCAAGCATCACTTCTGGCAATACCAATGCTCCGACGGTGATGATTGCAGAGAAAGGCGCAGAGTTCGTATTAGAGGACTATTAATATTTCAGTTTGATGAGTTACCATGCTTTATGATGAAACCCGAGATGATAAACTTGTTTGCGGTACCTGTAGCCAAATCGCCGATTGGCAGGAACTACACTGACAGCGAATTAAAATATATTGAATCGCAACTGGAGCGTCCTTCAAAGGCGATTGATAATCATGCATCCCCTAACAAGAATGTGCTGGCCCACGATGAACTGAAAGACCTACAAACTATTATTCAACAACATTTAGATAACTATTTTAAAGCTGTCTATAACACTTCGAATAATGTCGCTCTCCAGATTACACAATCCTGGTTGACACTCTCTCGAAAGGGCGAATCGCATCACTCGCATACACATCCTAATAGCGTAGTGAGCGGAGTCTTGTATGTAAACGTGGCCGGAAATGACGGTATTAATTTTTACCGCAACGAAGAGAATCTATGGTTCGAACTGGAACCCAGTGAAACAAACTACTACAACTCCTACAAGATACATGTAGCGACCAAAATAGGAGACTTGGTGCTGTTCCCATCCTCTGTAAAGCATGGAGTAAACAAAGTTACTGAGGACATTAGGCGAGTCAGTCTTTCATTTAATACATTTTTTTCAGGAGAAATGGGAAATCCAGAATTTTCTAATGCTCTCCGAATAACTACTAGCTAACACTAAAGAAAATACAAAATGATATTTTATTATGCNCCCAAAACTGTCTCATTAGCNTCACATATTGCCCTCGAGGAAGCCAGCGCAAAATATGAANCAAAGAAACTGGATTTCTTTGCAACGGAACAGCGCTCAGATGAATACNTGCAGATAAATCCCAAAGGTCGAGTGCCCGCGCTAGATACCGGAGAGGGTATAATCTCAGAAACACCCGCAATATTAACGTACATCGCGCAAACCTTCCCAAGTGCGAACCTTGCTCCTTTAAACGATCCTTTCAAATTCGCAAAGATGCAGGAATTCAATGCCTATCTCGCGTCTACTGTGCACGTAAATCATGCACACAAGTTCAGAGGTACGCGTTGGACAGACGATGAGTCGGCTATAGAGACTATGAAGGCGAAAGTTCCTCAAACAATGCACGATAGTTTTGAGTTAATAGAAAACAACATGTTCGCCGGCCCCTGGGTATTAGGTGAAAATTATTCTGTTTGCGACGGTTATGTGTTCTGCATCTCGCTTTGGCTAAAAGGCGACAGTGTGGACATCAATGACTTTCCTAAAATCGCGAAACATAATACACGCATGCTAGGTAGAGCTTCTGTGCAAACCTTGTTGCCGATCTATGGCCTCTCCTGATTAACCGCGCTCCTTGCTTACATAGTGAAAGTTTAACCAAGTATCCCATTCATTAGAATCATGATTAAACTGTTCAAGAAACTTATGGACACTGCCATCAGGTCTGGGTGTCCAGTTTCCACGAAAATCCCAAACCGCCCCTGCGAAGTTGTAGATACTGCCTTCTAGTAACATTGAATCGCCCCTGATGTTCCCGACAATATCTATTGAGAAACGATCTTCCGATACCCAAACCTGGCGCCATTCTCTAGTAACTGGATTATAATAAGTTAAGCTTGTACCGGTGCTGCCACTAACGCCTCTCCAATGTTCTAAAAGCATGCAGCCACTTTCTATTTTTTGGATGGTATCCTCGCCTACCTTAGCTCCTGTAGAACTATCGAAAACCTCCCATTCACCTACCCAAAAATCAAAATCTGAGAAGCCGTTTAGGCCTTCACAACCGATTTGCTGGCTAAGGCAAATAGGGGAGATAGCTGTTGCTAGTAGCAGTGCTAGACTCGATACTTTATACATTCTTACCTAAACTCCTACCTCAAAATATTAATCTTTGAAATTCGATATACTATACAAGGCTTTTATTAGCTACTGAAATCATTGCAAAGCATCGGTAGACTTGGCAACCTTAACGCTAGGGTAAAAGAAAAACACGAGGATTAATCATGAGTAAGTTTGTCTTGTCGCTATTAGCCTCCCTCTTAGTGACCATCAGTTTAAGCGCACGATCCGCCGACTTTGATCAAATTGGCACTTTCGATTTCCCGACTTCCGGTTCCTCACAAGCCCAGAAACACTTTCTTCTCGGTGTAGGCTATCTTCATAGTTTTGGCATGACACAAGCCCAGGCTGAATTCAGGAAAGCACAGGAACTAGACCCTGATTTTGCCATGGCATATTGGGGAGAAACTTTTACTTACCAGCACCCATTTTTCGGTCCAAAATCTGACGGTCCCGGAGAAGCTTTAATGAGGCTGGGAAGAAACAGTGAAGAGAGGCTGGCTAAGGCCCCTACTGACAGAGAAAAAGGCTTTATCAAGGCAGCCGAAGCCTATGCTCTGACACTGGGTAGCATGCCCGAGCGACGCACAGCCTGGATGCAAGCGATGGCGGAACTGTATGAAAAATATCCAGACGATGACGAGGTCAAGGCTTTCTACACCGTTTCAATGCTTTCAGGTGCGACTGCAGCAGGACCTATGCGTGAACGCATCATAATGCGTGCTGGGGCTCTAGCCATGCAATTGTTCAAGGACAATGACAACCATCCGGGGGCTGCGCATTACGTGATTCATGCTTTCGACGATCCTGTGCACGCGCCTGTTGCGCTAGAAGCAGCTTATAAGTACGCAGACATAGCACCAGCTGTTTCACATGCCCGCCATATGCCCACTCATATATTTATTCAACACGGCAAGTGGAACGAAGTAGCACAGTGGAATGAGTCAGCCTACAACGTCGCTAAAAAGCTGTGGAAACCCGGTGACGCGGTGAGCGAGCAGAACCACTCAACCGACTGGGGTCAATACGGGGATCTTCAGCGAGGCAATGTCGAACGCTCGAAGCTATGGATAAAACGGGCCGAGCAAACGCTAAGTGAAAACCCGAACGATAGCCGCTCGGAAGGCACGCTAAGTACCGTCCGTGCCAGACATACCATAGAGACCCAAAACTGGACTCTACAGGAGCTAAACGAAGGGCTAAGTGCCAATGAATTACTGGCACTAGGTCTGAGTGCTGTAAATATGGGAGAAACCGAACTTGCTGAGCAAGTTGCCGATAGACTAGCTACTCTTGCTGCTGATAGCGAAAACAACCTATCACTAAAAGTTAGTCACATGGAAGTATCTGCAATGTCAATGTTATTGAGTTCCCGTAACCTAACTGGCGCTATGGCCACCAGTCAGCAGCAACAGGCGATTGCGCTACTGCAGGAAGCTGTAGAATTGACAAATGGGGGTAGATTGCCGAACGGTGCTGCCAACCCATTGAAACCAGTTCATGAGCTAACTGGTGAGGTACTGTTGCGTGCTGGGCAGTCGGAAGAAGCCGCAAGACTTTTTGAGGACTCTCTTCTTAGAATGCCCAACCGTCCCCTCTCTCTGCTTGGCGCGGCGCGCGCTTACAAGCAAGCTGGCAACAAAACAAAAGCCGCTGAAAAATACGCAGCATTGCTCGCGGTATGGTCAGACGATAGCCAATTAGCGGTACAGGAAGCGAAGACCTATCTAAATTTCTAGGAAATAACTGCCAATTAAGTCATTGCAATCTCTCCGTGGAGTTGGCAACCTTAGCCCGTAAATAAAACACTTGGAGGCGTATCATGCCCAGAGCATTAAACTTGATATTTGTATTTGGAATAGTCCTTTTCCTATCAATCTCAACGCGAGCAGCAGAGCTTGAACAGATAGGAACTTTTGATTTTCCGACCTCAGGATCGGAAGAAGCGCATAAACACTTTACTCTGGGAGTAGGTTATCTGCATAGCTTCGGGTGGAAACAAGCGCGGGATGAATTCCGGATGGCACAGGAACTAGACCCTGGGTTTGCTCTTGCATACTGGGGCGAAGCTCTTACCTATAATCATCCGTTAATTCCCGTACTTCAAGACCCAGTATCGCCTCAAGAAACATTAAATCGCCTAGGCAGAACGTCAGAAGAACGATTGTCTAAAGCGCCCACCGAGAAAGAGAAAGGTTTTGTCAGGGCAGCAGAAGCGTTCGCTTTCACTGACGGTTCCCTGGGAGAAAAAAGGTTAGCTTGGATGTTTGCCATGGAAGACCTGTATCAAAAATTTCCAGAAGATCGTGAAGTCGCGGCCTTTTACGCTGTCTCAATGTTAAGTGGAGCCACCGTTTCCGCAGATAACCGGGTTCTGAATAATTTTCTTACCGAATCGGGGACCGAAATTAGTATGCGAGCGGGTGCAATCGCTATGGATATTTTCAGAGAAAATCCGAATCACCCAGGTGCAGCGCATTATATAATTCATGCATTTGACCATCCAACATATGCGCCACTAGCTTTGAGCGCCGCAGAAAAATACGCAAGTATCGCGCCAGCAGTCTCCCATGCACGCCATATGCCGACCCATATCTTTATTCAACATGGTATGTGGGATCGTGTATCGGAGTGGAATGATTCAGCATTTCTCGCGGGCCAAGCCCTATGGGTCCCTGGCGATTCCGCGGGCGATCAGAATCACTCCTCTGATTGGGGGCAATATGGGGATATACAATTGGGGGATCTTGAAAGATCTAAACTATGGATTGAAAGAGCAACTGAAGTACTCGCAAACAATCCTGGAGATCCTCGATCAGCAGGCACTTTAAGAACCATGAAAGCCCGTCATATCATCGAAACCGAAAATTGGGAAATCTCTGAACTTACCGATGATCTAAATGGTGAAGAACTCCTGGCTCTCGGCCTAAGTGCAGCTAACATGAATCAGCTCGAGCTAGCTGAACGAGTGGCGAATAGGTTCGCGGAACTTTTATCACAAAGTCCCAATAACGCGGGCTTAACGTTAATGCATGCAGAAGTCGCCGGACTTACAAAATTTAAACAGGGCGAGGAAGCAGAAGCCTTCGCCATGTTGAACAAGGCAGTTGACTTAACGGAGCAACAGACTCCGCCTAGGGGAGCAGCCAGCCCGTTGAAGCCAGTACATGAATTAACCGCGGACGTTTTTCTTGCTTCCGGGGATTATGAAAAGGCAGCGGAACTTTACGAAGCCTCACTACGGCGCATGGCAAATCGTCCACGAGCCCTTTTGGGCGCGGCAAGAAGCTACGCAGGTCTGGGTGATAATTACAATGCCAGGCTAAACTACCAGGCATTCTATACTCTCTGGAACGACGATAACCTCGCCGAAGTTCAGGAAGCAAAAACATACCTCCGCCTCTAATCCCATATTAGGATATGGATATGCATCAAGATAAATTTGAGAAAGTGGCAGGCAATGGTTTGATTAACCGGCGGTACCTACTCGGTCTTGGTCTTTCCGGGGTAGGAATCGCTGCAGCTAGTTCCGTTCTTGGTGCAGATTCCGCGCTTAAAATCGAAATACCGACCTGGTCCAAAGTTCCGGGACCGGGGGCAAGCGCATATGGTCGTCGTTCAACTCACACAGAGCATATGCAACGCTTAGCCAGACCTCCGGATCCGTTTTATCCCGGTGGTGGAGCGTCCCTCTCTCCTTTGCAGCATCTACAAGGAACTATTACGCCCAATAGCCTTCATTTTGAGAGACATCACGCTGGAGTCCCAAATATTAGCCCAGCAGAACACAAACTTGTCATTAACGGCCTCGTGCGCCAGCCATTGGTCTTTGACTATGAGGACCTTTTAAAATATCCGATGGTGAGCAAAATTCACTTTCTAGAATGCTCGGGCAACAGTGGGTCTCTCCTCCGAGGTGGAAATGCAGATGGAACGGCACAAAGCCTGCATGGACTCGTATCATGCGCTGAATGGACTGGGATACCTTTGTCTACTTTATTAGATGAAGCAGGAGTTCTTCCGAAAGCTCGTTGGGTAGCTGCTGTAGGAGCTGATGCAGCTAGCATGGGGCGCTCAGTTCCCTTAAATAAAGCCTTGGACGATGTATTGGTTGCTTTATACCAAAATGGCGAGCCCGTCCGGCCTGAGCAAGGTTACCCTATGCGCTTGTTTTGCCCCGGGTGGGAAGGAAATATCAGTGTAAAGTGGCTTACACACCTCAAACTGACCAATGAACCGGCTCAATTCAGGGATGAAACCAGCAAATATACAGATACCCAGCCTGATAGGTCGAGTTATCAGTTTACGTTTCGAATGGGAACCAAGTCACTGATCACTTCACCCTCCGGGCAGATGGCTCTTAACCGCCAAGGATTTTATAAAGTTACCGGTATTGCCTGGTCCGGCAGCGGCAGCATTCGTAGGGTGGAAGTCAGCGCAGATGGAGGTCGCAGCTGGGCCGATGCTTTAATAGAAAGCAACCAGTTCGAAAAAGCACTGACCCGCTTCAGCATTCCTTGGGAGTGGAATGGCGGAGACGCAGTTTTACAAAGCCGAGCCACCGATGACCAGGGGAACGTGCAACCGACACGTGACGCAGTGATTGCTGATCAAGGCGCGATAAATTTCTACCATAATCCTTGCATCCAGAGTTGGGGCATAAATAGCGCCGGCGAGGTGAGTAATGTCTATATTTAAGCCGTTAGGCTACATCACCTTCGCGATTTCAATCGTCCAATTTGGCCTTTTAGCATATTCTCAGGAAGCTGTACGACTTGGCACCCCGATTTCGGAAGGGCAACTTGCAGAATTCGATCTTATTGCTACACCAGATGGCTCAGGTTTTCCAGAAGGCAGCGGTACTGCTCGTGAAGGCAAGGCAGTTTATGACACCAGGTGCGCGGCCTGTCATGCAGCTACAGGAGAAGGCATTTCTGGTCGTACTGTGATA
This sequence comes from Gammaproteobacteria bacterium, assembly GCA_002712055.1. Classification (GTDB taxonomy): domain Bacteria; phylum Pseudomonadota; class Gammaproteobacteria; order Pseudomonadales; family Pseudohongiellaceae; genus UBA9145. The sequence continues at coordinate 30,690 of PARV01000053.1, forward strand.
GCCGGAGGTGACATGCAATCGGAAGAAACGCCGCTTCGGACGGTGGGCAGCTATTGGCCCTACGCTAGTACAATCTTCGATTTTGTGCGGCGCGCTATGCCTGCAGACGCACCGAAATCTCTCAGCAATGAAGAGGTATATCAAGTAACAGCCTACGTCTTGTATCTCAATGGAATCATCCAAGAGGATACGTTAATCAACGCTGATTCTCTGAATGCTATCAAAATGCCAAATGCCGATGGCTTTATTGATAGAAGCCATATCCAATAAAACCTAACTCCAAAATCTGTAAGAAATTCACCCTGATCTGCTTATACAAAAGCAGTTAAAAACGAATAAAATGGAACCTACCCTTGCATTAAGGCTTGGAATCCATATCATTCCTCCCCGACATTTCAAAGAAGATAAAGTTGAATGAAGACCTCGCAGTTTTTCCGCTACATTCTTGGCGGAGTTATATCGTTATTTGTGATTCTTTCAACCACGGCCGCCGAAAACGAACTAACCATACCTCGCATTCAGGGACAGCCCTCTCTCGCTGATTTCACAGGAATGCAGCCTAATACGCCGCTGGCAAGCTCGATGACCAAAGTTGAAAACTTTATCCAGCGCGAGCCTTATGATGGACAAGCCTCAGCCCAACAAACGGAAGTGTACATTGGGTATGACCAGGAAAATATTTACGCGGTTTTTCTGGCTTTCGATACTAATCCAGAGCTAATAAGAGCTAACTTATCTTCCCGGGAAAATGTATTTGAAGATGACCGTGTTGGTTTTATGGTCGATACCTTTAATGATCAAAGATCATCATTCACTTTCGTCACTACACCAATGGGCATCCAATCTGATTCTCGATGGACTGAGAGTTCTTCCAGTAGAGGGGGATTTGATTCAACTTTTGACGCAGTCTGGGATAGTGAAGGTCAATTAACCGATCGAGGATATATGGCTCTTATGGCAGTTCCATTTCGGAGCTTGCGCTTTAATGAAAGTAATGAACAAGTCTGGCGCATTGGATTTTATCGAAGTATCCCAAGATATGGCGAAGATTCTTTCTGGCCCGAATATTCGATTAATGTCGAAGGTCGCCTTAACCAAATAGCTCCACTCGCGGGCATCAGCGATGTCTCTCCTGGAAACAACTTTCAAGTTATACCTTTCTTCTTTGCACGAGAAGTTGATGCATTAAACCGGTCTTTTGTTGCAGGGCCAAAATTTGAAAGAACTTCAGAGCAAGAGGCAGGAGTCGACGCAAAATTTGTTTTTAACGACAGTTGGGCGCTAGATCTGACCTTAAATCCAGATTTCAGCCAAGTAGAATCGGATGAGCCACAAGTTACAGTCAATCAACGCTTCGAGGTCCAGTTTCCAGAACGGAGACCGTTTTTTATTGAAAATGCTGATTTCTTTTCAACCGATTCAA
>PARV01000008.1 GCA_002712055.1 Gammaproteobacteria bacterium
TCCAATCGAAGTTCTGCATCTGACCGCTTAAAGATCCTTCAAAACCACTTCGACGGGTTTTATCTACGTTAGCAAACAAACCAGTAGATCTACCAGTAGTTTGAAAAAGAATGTCGTCATGATTCGTAGTGTTAAACAAACCTACAGCGTAACGCATGTCATTGATGTAACCACGACTGCCGATTTCAAAACTCTTCGCCACTACGTCATCCAATGGTGGATCTGCAAGAAAAGCATTGGGTAGTCGACATTCGAAATGTACATCATCTGGATCTTCACCGTCTTCGATTGCGAATTGCACCGCCAAATCAAACACTCCTTCGTTGCAGGCTAGTTCTATAGGTGTTGGTGCACGGGAAGATTCTGAGTAAGAACCGTAAAGATTGAGATTTTCATTGTACTGCCAGGTTAAACCAATGGCTGGGTTAATACGCATAAAGCGATGGCTACCGTTTAGTTCTGGTCTTTCTCCAGATCTGTCGCGCAAATCTACTTCGGTAATGTTGCCCCGGGCAGAAAGTGTTAACGCGACAGAGCCTGTGAGATCCAGAATGTTAGAAAAGTACAAACTGGTGGATTCAGTTTGAGTAGAAATCGAAGTAGCTTCTTCGTCTACAAATGTGCCAGTACCTAGTCCAGTAGTCAGTCGCGTCAGCGGATCGATGGTTGCCAGCTCCAAGACTGAGTTAAATTTAGATTCGCCATTGAAGTATGCGCCACCCAAAACAAGTTGTCCTTCGTAACCAAAAAAGTTGCCAAGATAGGTCCACTGAAAATCGGCACCGGTGCTTTCCTGATTGCGATTACTCAGATTATTAATTGCTTCATCAGAAAGAATACCTGTCCCTGATAATTCATCAGCTTCGAATCCTTCGATCTCGAATTCCTCATCTTCACCCATGTCCATGGCGGTAATGTTTAAGAAGTCTTCAAGGTCATTAACGTTGCCAAACTGAGATTTACAAATATCGTCGTCATCGAGACCTAACTCTTCCAGGTCATCTTCTTCAATTCCTTCTATAAGTGTATCGATTCCACCAAATTCACAAATTCCGAATTCGGTACCGTCTCCATTAAAAGAATCAGTATCGTTTTCGCGATGAAAAATATTGCCGCTAAAACTTATGCTTGAACTTACTTCATGGGAGAAATCGAAGCTGACCATGTTCATGTCGTTCTCGGTAATATCTGGCCCGGTAAAGATCGCTTCTCTATCGAGATCGATCAGTTCGATTGGAGATGAACCATTACCGATAAGTTCCGATTCGCCATGCTGATAATTTAAATTGATCTGCGTGTCATCGGAGCGCCAGCCAATACTAGCGTAAATATTAAGAGCGTCTGACTCGGAATTATCGCGCCAGCCGTCTTCATCAAAGTGTTCGATGTTGAGGTAGTAAGCGAGTTGTCCATCATTGCCTCCAAACTCAATATTGGAAACGCGGCGTCCGAAGGAACCAGCACTGACTTCTAGATTAGCCCCTTCAAAATCAAAGCCATCTTTCATGTCTATCACTAGTGAACCGCCAAGACTATTCAATCCATAGAGTGGATTGGAACCACCACCGAGAGAAATTTCCTGAATAGCTGACTGAGGCATTAAATCCCAGTTTACTGTATCTCCAAGTGGCTCATTGATGCGTACTCCGTTTTGATAGACCGCAATGCCCTGGGCGAGACCCAACAAAGGCGACGCCGTAAATCCACGATACTGTAGATCTGGTTGCATCGGATTGTTCTGTGCATCATTCAATGAAATGCTGGCAAAGCTTTGTCGCAGGAAGTCTGCGATGCTGAGTGCAGCGATATTCTCGAGGTCTTCTGCCGTAGCAGTTTGAACCGGGTAGGCGAGCTTATTGGTTTCTATGCTAGAACCGGCAGGTACAACGCCCACTATGACAATTTCTTCAACATCTTGGGCCTGCGCCTGTGCAATCGCTGCGAAGGTTAGCAGCAGATTCAGTCTTATCTTCATAAATCTTTTCACATGGTTAGTCTGAAGTTCTTAACGCCTATCTATCAGGTGCGCTAGTATAGCAAACACTGCCNATTTNCGTTTTTCTGTCGGTGAACNCGGCAAATAGTTNAAGTGGATTTNAGAGGGAGTTATGTCTGACTTCTNCGTAAACAACAGGTAGATTTATCNTTCNACTCTTAACNANCAATTAACAGCANGAAGGAANCAGNATGGCTACNGTATTGATAACTGGAACCAACANNGGTATTGGNCTAGAGTTNGNTAAGCAGTTTNTAGCGAGGGGNGACACCNTATTAGCGACCTGTCGTGATATAGCTTCGGCGACTGAGCTGGANCGGCTGAAAGTTAATAACGAGAAATTGCAAATATTTGAACTTGACGTCTCCAGTCAGGANTCAATGGAGAGCCTGCCAGAGAAACTCGAAGGTCAAGCCATCGATATTTTTATTAACAATGCNGGTATTTATGGGCCAAGAGATTCTGTATTTGGCAATGTCAGTACGGATGAATGGGCCAAGGTATTCCAAATTAATNCTAAAGCTCCCATGATTCTTACCCAGCTGTTGATTGAGAACCTACATGATGGCTTTGAGAAGAAGCTCATATACATCAGTTCGAAGATGGGTTCTATAGATGATAATAAGGGAGGGGGCTCCTATGTCTATCGCAGTTCTAAGGCTGCTTTAAACGCAGTAGCTAAATGCATTGCCGTCGATTTAGGTAATAGCGGTTACTCTGTAGCTGTTTTGCACCCGGGCTGGGTACAGACAGNCATGGGAGGGCCTAANGCTTTGATTGATACGGGTACCAGCGTTTCAAATATGATAAACGTAATTGACAACCTTAATACCCAGAACAGCGGTAGTTTTTTTAATTACGATGGGGTCATTATTCCGTGGTAAATAATGCACTCGATCAATATTGCCCTAATGGTTGTGTTGAAAAATGAATTGGGTCTCTTGGCAATGCATTTTGCTCAGAGGCTTCTTAAGTGTAAACTGCCGCTTCCAATACCGCCTTTCGGGTGGACGACTGCTTTTTGCGGGTGATCGTAAGTGAATGCTAAGATTTTAAGGCTTAACAAGGCAGGGATTCCAGTAAGCTGGCTTACTCGGGAAGAGACCGCGACNCTTTTNGTNAAAGATCTGGTTATTTGGTCTTTAGGTGACACNGTCATGGAGATTCGAGGTGGTTACAATCGCAGTGGNATACAATCTGTNCTTAAATTACCGAGCATTATTGCTTGTCATGGTAAAGTCCATAAAGATAGCTTTGATCCGCCACTAGAAAATAAGTTTCTGTTTCGGCGCGATAAGAACATGTGCATGTATTGTGGCGGAATTTTTGCTGTAAGTACTCTATCTCGTGACCATGTGAAACCTCTTTCTAGGGGAGGTCGCGATGCTTGGACCAACGTTGTTAGTTCCTGTCGCCGCTGCAATAATCGCAAAGCTGATCACGTCCCTGAAGAGGTCAACATGGAGCTTTTAGCAGTACCGTTTGTGCCGAATCAATATGAGTTTCTTTATCTTTCTAATCACAATGTACTGGCGGATCAGATGGAGTTTCTCAGTGCCCGCTTTTCTCGCTTCATCAAACTTTCCTGATTTGGTTTGACTCGCTAACTTTGATATCTGTCAAACCCGGTTTGAGAAAGAATTTGCTTTCACCTATTAATCGGATTAGTTTGCCGTCTATCGGGTTGAATGACCAGTGTGACCAATATAAGCGAGATGGATAAGTCTATGAAGGTATGGATCATCGTACGGTGTAGAATCGCGATAATGTTTGGGGCCTTGCTTGCTGCCTGCCAGGTAGCCGATGCNCAACGTGATTTTGTCAGTTTCGAAAGAATCATACTCGACGAGCAAATGCTGGGTGGTTACGGAGTCGAAGTTGCCGATGTTGATAGCGATGGATTGACGGATATCATAGCTTTGGCGACCAATCCNGCGCAGCTTATCTGGTATAAAAATCCAGGCTGGGGAAAACATCCAATAANAGTAGCTACCCAGGCCAACGTTGATGTTGCTTCTAATGATATCGATAACGACGGAGACGTAGATCTTGCTCTTGCTAGCTCCTTCAATCTTGGCGTTTCTACTGAGGGTGGTTTGATTCACTGGCTCGNAAATCCTGGCGATCCNGTCATGAACCAAGAATGGCAAATGCATTACATTGATGAGATCCCCACTTCACATCGTATCAAGTGGGGCGACGTCAATGGTGATAAAAAACGGGAACTAATAAACCTGCCAATTATCGGNATCGGAGCGTCTGGACCTGAATATNATGTNGATTTGCAGCTCAAGGCATATTCCATACCAAACGACCTATCTGTTGATCGATGGGAAGGAATTGTGCTCGATCAGTCATTACAGTTATCACATGGAATCAGTGTGAGCGACTGGGATAAAGATGGNCGGCAGGATATTTTGACCGCCAGTTTTTATGGCGTACATCTGTTTCAGCTAGCTACGCGAGGCCAATCCGTAGCACGAACCTGGATAGGTGCTGGCAAACAGGACGCGGAGCGACCGGCAATAGGCTCTAGTGAAGTAGGGGAGGGTGTAATAGATAAAGGCATCCGATATGTAGCCGCCATAGAGCCCTGGCACGGTAATGAGGTTGTGGTCTACACCGAAGGTGAAAATACACTATGGGATCGCACTGTTATTGATGATCAGATTGCCAATGGTCATGGGTTATTGGTCGCTGATCTTAATAACGACGGNANCGATGAAATAATAGCAGGTGGCCGTTCTGAGCCTTANCAACTAGCGATCTACCATTGGCTACAAGATTCATCTCGTTGGCAGCGTATTGCCTTAGATGAGGGNNGTGTCGCCGTATCAGGGCTTGCCACAGATGACCTAAATGGAGATGGTTATCTCGATATTGTCGCCATAGGATCCGGCACAGGCAACGTTATCNNCTACGAAAACAACGGTCGTTAGCCTCCNNCANTTTTCCATGACCTCCACAAAACGAAAGTATGTATTGGGCTTCTTGCTGTCCCTGACTACAGCGTCATTGTGGGGGGTATTACCGGTGGCCCTAAAAGAATTGCTGGTTGCATTAGACGCCACAACTATTGTTTGGTACCGATTTTTCGTCGCTGCCGTTATCCTGCTCGTGTGGCTTGGGTATAGAAAAGAAATACCTGATTTATCAGCTGTAAGCTGGCATATACGTTGGTTCTTGATTATTGCGGCGATAGGGCTTTGCAGCAATTATTTCCTATTTAACTATAGTCTTAATTTCATCAATGGAGAAACCGCTGAAGTGGTGATGCAGCTGACAACCTTGTTCCTTATTTTGGGCGGTGTGATTTTTTACAAGGAACCATTTATCGGGATTCAGAAAGTGGGCGCGGGTTTGATCATTGCCGGGTTGGCCTTGTTTTTCAACGATCGCCTTCTGGAAATGGTCAGTCTTGATACTTCAGAAAATTTTGGTGTACTGATCGTTTTTTTCTCGGCTCTTACTTGGACTATCTATGCCTTGTTGCAGAAGAAATTGCTTCAGAGTTACACAGCNGCGCAGATTCTGTTTGTAATCTACGTNTTTTCATTTTTGGTCTTGCTTCCTTTTGTTGCNATAGCATCGGACAGCATCATAGGGCTCACAACTTTCCAAATGTCGCTGCTTGGGTTTTGTTGCCTTAATACGATAGTGGCTTACGGTTGCTTTGCGGAGGCTCTTAAAATTTGGGATGCTTCGAAGGTCAGTGCTGTGTTAGCGCTAGCACCGCTTTTCACTATTGGGAGCCTAAAGCTGATGGTGTACTTTTATCCTGACTACGAATTTTCAGATCGTCTTTCAAATCTTTCCCTTATCGGAGCCTTGCTCCTGATAATAGGGTCTATACTTATGGCACTGATACCCTTAATTTACCAAAGCTCCCAAGACAGCACTTTGGCTTCGCCGGTTGAGGCGAATTCGACGCTGAGGGCTTCCGACGGTAGTTGACGATTGGAGTAAAATGTTAAAAACTAAAGATCCTGTGAAATCGTGTAATTAGGACAATTTATGGAACTTAGCCTGCTTAGAGCGAAGTTAGTTGTTTCCCTATTGACTGGTCTTTTACTTTTTACCAGCGCTTTGCTTCATGGTGAAGTTAACCGTTTAGAAGTAACGGAACGAGAAACCTTGTTGCATCCGGATGTTTCCTTTAGCTACGAGCTTATTCGAGGAGTGGTCCACTTTACCTTGGATCCTTCTGATTCGGTAAACGAGATGATTACCGATCTCGCTTATGCACCTAGAAACAGCGCCGGGCTTGTGGAGTACTCAGCGGATTTTAAGCTGCTAATACCGTCGCAAGATATAGCCAACGGCGGTCTACTTTACATGGTAAATAATCGAGGCAGGGGAGCCACGGCGCCGGAAATCTCCCTCAAAGACCCTCTTGCAGGGCTTGGATTCACCTACCTGCTCACTGGCTGGATAAACGAGATAACGCCAGGCGATGGCCTTTTGAGATTACGCGCACCCATCGTGAGCTCTGTGACGGGACCCATCACAGGAGATGTGCGATATGAGGTAATCGTGTCTAGGCAGTCAAACGACGTGAATATAGCGGGTGGTGGACACTTGGCCTACGAACCGACCGAGGAAGGATTAGAAGAGGCTGTTCTTTCCCAGCGGCTTTACCAGACTGATCCGAGGGTTCCCATTGAACGCGCGGGATTCGATCTTGAGATAGATTCGGAACCAGACAGCAATCAGCCGCTGGTTACGCTTAGTCTTCAAGGAGGTTTTAAACCTGGCTATATCTACGAGTTGATTTATGAAGCTATGAATCCTGTGTTGGCGGGGGCTGGTATGGCGGGTATAAGGGATCTGGTGTCACTTATTCGCTACGAAGGTAAAGGAAGCGGTGTGTTAGAGGAGCTTAATTTGCCTAATATTAATCACACAGTTGCATATGGTTTCTCGCAGAGTGGGCGGTTGCTGAGACAGTATTTATACGACGGATTCAACGCAGACCTTGATAAGCGCATCGTCTTTGATGGCGTCGTACCGTTTATCGCAGGGAGTGGTTACGGCATGTTCAACAACCGTTTTGCTATGCCTACTCGAACCAGTGGCCAGCATTCAAATTATCTATATCCAACCGACCTGTTCCCTTTTACATACGGAGAAAGTACCGATCCTTACACCGGACGTAGCGATGGTGTTTTGAAGAAAGCGCGGCAGAGCAATACTGTTCCCAAGCTCATGCATATCCAAACTTCGAACGAGTACTGGGTACGCGGTGGCTCATTGCCCCACACCAATCCAGATGGCACGGAGGACGCGGAACTGCCTTCAGAAGTACGTTTTTATACTATCGGGGGCTCTCAGCACGGGTCCGGCAACGGTAGGCCTCGCCCCGCTACAACTGGCCAGTTGCCTCGCAATCCGAATCTTTGGAATCCCATCGGTATGTCGCTGGTTGTTCGCATGTTTGAGTGGGTTGCTATGGGTAAAGAACCGCCAGCTTCACGTTACCCACGCATTGCCGACGGTACGTTGGTGCCTTCTCACATAGATGGGGCAATTAATAGAGATGCATGGAATAGGCTTAGTTTCGTGACGCATCCTTCGGCGATTTATAGGCCGATGCATTCGAATTATGGAAGTCGTTGGGATGAAGAACGAGTCATAGAGCAGCATCCCTATTACTCTGATCATTTCTATGGAGCATTGGTGCCTGCAGTTGATTCAGATAATAATGATTTTGAGGTGAGCACAATTTTGCCGCCAACCACCTTAGTACCTCTCGCGACATTTACGCCTTGGAATCTTCGGGCGCCGGCTACCGGAGCGGAAAAGTCGCTCGCGCGGTTGTCTGGAGGCTATATCCCGTTTGCTGTAGACACAGTAACAGCTTTACAAGCACGCGATCCGAGAAATTCTGTTTCCGGCCTCTACACATCATTTGCTAACTACCTGGCCAAGTACGAAGCGGCAACCGATCAGAAAATAGAAGAAGGCTTCCTTCTCCCTGGTTTCAAGGAAGTGTATATGGATATTGCTCGCAGCAATCAGAGTGTGTTCGAATAAAGTAGGAAAGCCATACCAAGATACCGGCATGGCTTTTTTCTCTTTTCTTGCTAGGCCATTCGAATCTAATCGTCACCTGGGATATTGAATTCAATTTTGGACAAGCGTGGCAGGGTGCAAAGATGAGGCCCCTTATTGTAAGAAACCGTAGTCGGATCTTCGCCACCCATTAGGTTCATGAAACTAGCTTTGTTATCGACACCGAGACAGACTAGGTTTTCACTGCTACCCCCTTCCTTCACTATGCCGTCCCACACTATATTGGGCGTATTGAGTCCACTAAGTTCGTGCCAAGGTATTAGTGACCGATGACGAGGTACTGTTCCGCCGCCGCGGTACTCGTTGTCGTGTATATAAATGCTTTCTGGATAGGGGTCATAGTTAGGGTCGTCATAACTGCGTCCGCCCAGGGTATAGCTGTAAATCATTATATTTACGTTATTGTTATCCCAAAAATCATTCTCAAATACTTCGATGTTGTCATTAGCTAGCACCAGCAAACCTGTGCCAGCGGGGACGTTACCTACGATAGCGCCTTCTGGCGCAAAGTTCTCAGTGTTATTGCGATAGACATTGTTGCTAAAAACTCGAGTCCCCTGCCCGCCTTGAACCTCTAGGTTAGGCAAATCAAAGACAAGAATACCTCCAGTGTTATTTGTGGCTACGTTGTCATATACATCGGCATAGGTGGAATTCTCGATTTCAATGCCGGCCACGTTAAATTCTGCGCGAGAATTGCGCACGATTATATTGCTGGACTGACCGACATATATGCCAGCGTCGGCCGCTCCGATAGCTACAGCTTCTTCAATAAGTATATTCCTTGATTGTACTGGATAGATCCCATAGGCACCGTTCTCGGGATCAGGGCCATTGGTCCATTCGGTGCGCACGCGACGAATGGTGACATTCGTGCTTTCGTTGATCTTGAGAGCGTCTCCTACCGTGTCTTCTATGGCAAGCTCCTCGATAATGAAATCATCAGCAGTGACCAGCAAACCCTCGGCGCCTTGCACTTGATTCTTGAATGAAAGGATGGACTCGTTGCTACCTGCGCCTCGGATGGTGACCCCGGGTACGTTTAGTGACAGGCTGCGAGTGATTTCGTGAGTACCGGCCGGTATTTGGATAACATCCCCAGGCTGTGCTTGAATGAGTTGGGTCTGCAGTTGTTCTTCAAAAGTCAGCTCAGGTGCCGGCGCGTCTGGCTCGCCACAACTTATCAATAGACCAGCCGTAGTTATTAAAATGGTAGTCTTCATAATCCTGTTTTTAGGTCTCATTGCGTTCCTTTTCCTCAAGAACTGTCCACAATGAAACGAACTTCACAGGTACAGAATCTTTTGGTGTTGAATAAATGCTAGCGATCTACGACCTCGTACATCCAGGTATCACCGTTGGTTACTGATACCGGCGAAGAAATGCCGCTACCTGTTGCTCCTGGGAAATACTTGCGAGCCAGTTCGTCCAGAACTGGGACTATTTCAGGACCTTCCGTGATACGTTGTAGGCGCTGTTCGTAGAGCTGACCGTCGATGCGCAGGATAACCCGATCGTCATTTTCCAGATAATGGGGCCACTGCTTCCAGATGCCCCCGTAGCTGGTGTTCATATAACCACTGACCAGGAACAGACGTCGATCGTGTACAGCTAGCCATACCGTTCTTGAGGTGTCGGGATCCATGGTCTGGAAGTCTATTGTGCCGCGGTCAGTCAGAAAGCTCCAGTTTTCGGGTGCTTCAGCAAGTTCTCCGCTGGTAAAAGGGCCACCAGAGAAAATTTCTCGGGGACCGTCGGAAAACCGCATGCTGAGCAGGAATAGGCCGAGCGCTATGACCAGCGTACCAATAATAATACTGATCCACTTAAAGAATTTTTTCATAGTAGTCGCTCTTCATAGGTAAAGAGTTAAAAATTCTGCTAAATTATTGATAAATATTATAATTTATAAAGCAGCAATAGTTGATGTTGCCTTCCCTCTACTGAAAACTCATTCATATCTATACTTTTCTGAAGCAAGGGGCTAATTTTTCTAGGGCAGTCTCTTGTTATTTGTTTCGATTTGTTGGGGCTGAAAATTTAACAGGAAACTAAGTTTGCTACTATGCCTACATTAGAGACTTAAACTAGATAATAATCAATTAAATATCCATGAAACGTTGTACTAATGCTATCGAAGTCGTCAAGTAATTGGGTCGCGAAACTTAACCTAAATATTCAATGTGCAGATGGCCATAGCCGGCTCATTAATCCATCTCATAGTGGACCTTTAAGAGTTCAAAAGCCTTTTTACCCGGAAGGGCGGTCGCTTGCTCACGTTTATATTGTTCATCCACCCGGGGGAGTCGTTGGTGGAGATCAGCTTTACATTGAAATGCTAGTTAGTAAAAACGCCAAGGGGCTGGTGACGACTCCCGGAGCTACAAAGATATACCGGTCTGAGTCAAAAAAGATGATTGTGAAACAAACCATGACTTTGGAGGAACAAGCTACTTTTGAATGGCTTCCTCAAGAAACAATTATTTTTGACGGAGCTTCTGTAGATAGTACAACGAAGGTCAACTTAGGAAATAACTCAAAATATATTGGATGGGAGGTTGTGTGCTTTGGGCGCCCAGGTGCCGGTGAAGTATTCAAACATGGTTTCGTTAGAATGAACTTAGAGATTTGGCGCAACGATTTGCCGGTTTGGATGGATAGGGCCGTATACCCGACAGAGTCTGAAAACAATTCAATATTCCAAGCGGCTTGGGGGTTAAATTCTTCACCGGTTATCGCAACTCTGATTGCTTCTCCGTGCAACCAGCAAATGCAGGAAGGCTTGACCGAGCAGCAGTTAGAGAAAGGGAACTACTCAACTAGCCTAATTGAAGATGTTTTGGTTTGCCGATATATTGGGGCTTGCACACAAGAGGCTAGGGCTTGTTTTCTTGAAATTTGGTCACAATTAAGGCCTATGCTAATGAGTAGGTCGTCGTGCCCTCCACGAATTTGGAATACCTGATAAATAGAATCTATGCATCGATCTGGCCAAAGAGGAAATTGAATGAACTTATCTCCTAGAGAAAAAGATAAATTGCTTATTTTTACTGCTGGCTTATTGGCAGAGCGACGTTTGGCTAGAGGTATTAAATTGAATTACCCAGAAGCTATAGCATTAATAAGTTCAGCAGTTATGGAGGGAGCCAGAGAAGGCAGAACAGTTGCCGATTTGATGGCTTATGGCGCAACCTTATTAATGCGGGATCAAGTGCAAGAAGGTATTCCTGAAATGGTGCATGATGTTCAGGTCGAGGCGACTTTCCCCGATGGCACTAAACTGGTTACGGTACACAACCCAATACCCTAAAGAGGTAGTCATGATCCCAGGCGAGATTGAAGTTGTAGGTGGTAATTTGGAGCTTAATAAGGGACGCCTTACTGTGAGCGTTACCGTCACAAACAGCGGTGATAGACCTATACAGGTAGGTTCTCATTATCATTTTTTTGAAACCAATTCTGCGTTGAAATTTGAGAGAAATTGCAGTCGTGGCTTTCGACTCAATATTGCTGCGGGTACCGCTATTCGATTTGAACCTGGACAAGACCGCACGGTAGAGTTGGTAGCAATTGGCGGAGATAAAAAAATATATGGTTTTAACGGGGTAGTAATGGGACCCCTTGAAGAAGGTACGGCATGACACAAATAGACCGCAATGCTTACGCGCAGATGTATGGGCCCACAACGGGTGACAGAATCAGGCTCGGTGACACTGAATTATGGATCAGAGTAGAGAAGGACTTCACGACTTATGGAGAGGAAGTAAAGTTTGGAGGTGGCAAGGTTATTCGGGACGGGATGGGCCAAAGCCAGCGAGGTGATGCTGAATCGATGGATACGATAATCACCAATGCATTGATTCTAGATCATTGGGGAATTGTTAAGGCAGACATTGGGCTGAAAAATGGAAAGATTCATTCCATAGGTAAGGCTGGAAATCCCGATATACAGTCAGATATTTCGATCGTAATCGGGCCCGGCACGGAAATAATTGCCGGCGAAGGTCAAATTATTACTGCAGGAGCTATAGATGCCCACATTCATTTCATTTGTCCGCAGCAAGTAGAAGAGGCATTGATGTCAGGAGTGACCACTATGCTCGGCGGTGGCACGGGCCCGGCTACTGGAACCAATGCAACTACCTGTACTCCTGGAATCTGGCACATTGAAAAAATGTACCAGGCAGTTGATAGTATGCCGATGAATTTTGGGTTCCTCGGAAAAGGAAACGCAAGCCTACCTCTGGCTCTAGAGGAGCAGATAAAAGCAGGAGCAATGGGGCTAAAACTGCATGAGGATTGGGGTACGACTCCTGCAGCAATTGACAATTGTCTCTCTGTTGCAGAAGAATTTGATGTCCAGGTAGCCATACACACCGATACGCTTAATGAGTCCGGTTTTGTTGAAGACACCCTTGCGGCACTGAAAGGGCGCACGATTCACACTTATCACACCGAGGGGGCAGGTGGGGGTCATGCTCCAGATATTATCAAGGCATGTGGTGCAGATAATGTCTTGCCTTCCAGTACGAACCCTACACGCCCTTATACAGTCAATACAATTGATGAACACTTAGATATGTTGATGGTGTGCCACCATTTAGATCCATCTATCGCTGAAGATATCGCTTTTGCGGAATCTCGCATCAGACGTGAGACTATTGCTGCTGAAGACATCCTTCATGATTTAGGTGCTTTCTCCATGATAGCGTCTGATTCACAAGCTATGGGAAGAGTTGGTGAAGTCATTTGTAGAACTTGGCAAACAGCTCACAAAATGAAAGTTCAGCTGGGAGCTCTGACTGGCGATGATGAAAAGTCTGATAATCTAAGAGCCAAGAGATATATAGCAAAATACACTATAAATCCCGCCCTGAGCCACGGGATTTCAGATTCGGTAGGCTCGATAGAAATAGGCAAGTTTGCGGACTTGGTGTTATGGCGCCCGGCTTTTTTTGGAGTCAAACCTTCCCTAATTCTCAAAAATGGAATGATCGCGGCGGCTCCCATGGGAGATCCAAACGCTTCCATTCCGACACCCCAACCTGTTCATTACCGACCAATGTTCGGAGGTTACGGGCTGGCTGCAGCCAAAACCTCCCTTTCTTTTCTTTCTAAAGCAGCAATTGACGCAGGTGTACAGGAGTCGATTGGGTTGCAGTCTGATGCCATCGGTGTCAAAAATTGTCGGAATATTAGAAAGTCAGACATGGTAAATAATAACTATCAACCTAATATTGAAGTGGACCCGCAAACGTACGAAGTCAGGGCAGATGGAGATTTACTAACTTGCGAACCGGCCACTGAAGTGCCGTTAGCTCAGCGCTACTTCTTGTTTTAGAGATTGGCTAGTGCAAATGTGGGAACTAACTGAAAAGTATTCCGGAAAGCGACAGCCAGATACGAGTCTTTTTTTACCATTTGAAATGCGGCAGCGCTCCAGGTTGAGGGTCAAACTAGAGAACGGCGAATCAGCTTCAATTGTCTTGCCTCGCGGAGGAATATTGAGAGACGGAGATTTATTGCGATCCAGCTGCGACAAGGTCGTCTCGGTAAGAGCGGCTAATGAGCGTGTTACAACTGTCAGTGATAATGATCCGCTTTTGTTAGCAAAAGCAGCATATCACCTGGGTAATCGGCATGTAGCATTGCAGATAGAAAAAGGATTCTTACGTTATCAACATGATCATGTATTAGATGAAATGGTACACGACCTTGGATTGACAACTGAGGTAGATAACAAGCCTTTTGAACCTGAACCCGGGGCTTATGCTCGCCATAACCATTCACATTCGAAAAATGACTAATACTCCGAATTCATTGTTACGTCTTTTACAATTGGTCAGCCCTTCGTCGCCAGTGGGAGCTTATGCTTATTCTCAGGGCCTCGAACAAGCAGTTGAATGGGGCTGGATAGAAACAGAAGAGCAATTGCAGCTTTGGTTAAGTGGCGTATTGCGAAATTCTATACTTTCGTTAGATGCGCCAGTATTGATCCGTCTCTACAAGGCATGGGAACAAAAGGACTTGGACCAATTACTTTACTGGAATCAATATTTGTTGTCTTGTCGCGAAACAAAGGAGCTTCGTGAAGAAGAAGAATTATTGGGGCGAGCTCTAACGAGAGTCTTAATTACACTCGATCTCATTGATTTACAAACCGTTCAATCGATTAGCATCAAGAAAACTGGTAGTACTGGCCAGAATGCAATTAGTTATTGCGCAGCTTTCACCTGTGCAGGTACAAATTGGGAAATTGATTTGCTTTCGCTACTTCTGGGATATTGTTGGGCCTGGTCAGAAAATCAAATAATGGCGGCGCTGAAATTGTTACCTTTAGGCCAAAGCGCTGGTCAGCGTGTACTATTCGCACTATCGGAAACGGTGTTAAGAGAAATCGAACCTTGTTTTGCTGTTACTGATGAAGAAATCTCAGGCTCACTGCCGGGTCTTGTTCATGCAAGTGCAGCTCATGAATCACAGTATTCAAGATTATTTAGATCCTAAATTATAAGAGGTGTATAGCAGTGCCGGAAAAATCAGTACTTAGAGTGGGAATAGGCGGCCCTGTTGGGTCAGGGAAAACAGCGCTGGTCAACCAGCTTTGTCAAAGCATGCGAAGTGATTTGTCTATAGCAGTAGTGACCAATGATATATACACCAAAGAAGATGCCCAGTTTCTTGTTCGTCATAATGCTCTAGATCAGGAGCGTATCACTGGAGTTGAAACCGGAGGCTGCCCCCACACGGCAATTCGTGAGGATGCGTCAATCAACTTGATCGCGGTAGAAGAGTTATGCCATAAATTTCAGCCACTTGATTTGGTGCTTATCGAGAGTGGTGGTGACAACCTAAGTGCAACGTTCAGCCCTGAATTAGCCGATCTTATGATTTACGTAATCGACGTCTCAGCGGGGGATAAAATCCCCAGGAAGGGGGGGCCAGGTATTACCAGGTCTGATCTCCTTGTGATAAATAAGATAGATTTAGCATCTCATGTAGGGGCCTCTCTAGAAGTAATGAAACAAGACACATTGAAAATGCGCCGCGGACTTCCGTTCGTTTTCGCTAACATGAAAACGAAAGAAGGAGTCACTGAAATTGTAGATTTTATAAAGACTGAAGGGCTCTTTCTGGACAGATAGCCAATCTTGGCCTTACAGGTATACTTAACGACGCCCCAGAAATGAGCACTAATAATCAGTGCGCACTATGATAGAGCATAGCTTGTAGAGCCTTTAACTCATCTCCCTCCTATAGATTCACGCACATTTCTTATTTTTAATTCCCAAGCCTTTGTTTTATGGGCCATTGTCCAGTTTTGGATCATCTAATTTAAATAGAAAATAAGTTTGGCATGTAAATTGCTCATTATGTTTGTTTCCTTACTGAATTGTGTTGAGGAAACATTGCGAGCTACAGCGGAACTGATCACTGATCATAAATCAATAGGAGCAACTAAATGATAAACGAGAGAAGTAAGAGGCCAGTGTGGCGACTCGTAGCCGGGGCTGCATTGGCTTCGGTTCTGACAACACCCCCTGTTTGGGCTGGTGGCACAATAGAGTTTGGCGAGAACAGTTCAGTTACTATAGGGGCAGGGTTGCGCACGGCTTATACTTCAATGGAGGATTCGGCTGGAAGCGGAGATGACTCCAGCGATTTTGACTTGCAGAGCCTTCGTTTGTACATGAATGGTCAACTTAATGAGCTAGTAAAATTCACGTTCAATACAGAATGCAAGGGATGTGTCTTTGGCCAGGACGCAGGCGACATTGGCAACGGAGGCGAAGTTGATGTATTGGATGCTATTGTCCAATTTGAATTCAGCCCTGAATTCAATGTCTGGGCCGGTCGCATGTTGACACCAGCCGATCGTATAGAATTGAACGGTCCTTATTACGGGCTGAACTGGAACCAATTTACCGTTCCTTTACTTCCTTCTGATCAATTAGGCCAGGCAGGTTTATTGGGCAGGGACGACGGTGTTACGGTTTGGGGTAATCTGGGTAAATTCCAGTATGCTGTCGGTGCATTCGATGGGGTGGAAGGTGGCCCGAACCAAGATGACAATGTTTTATTTTCGGCGCGATTTGCGTACAACTTTTTAAATATGGAAAGTAATCCTGGCTATTACACAAGCAGCACCTACTTCGGCGCTCTTGGGGATATCTTTACTCTCGGGTTATCGATGCAATCGCAGTCAGATGGCACTGGTACCGCTACCGAAGCTGGTGATTTTGATGCCATCATTTTGGACGCTTTGTTTGAAAAAGTTCTGGGAAATAATGATGTACTCACCATCGAGGGTGAATTGAAATCGATGGACGCGGATTTAACCGCTGCAGCCATTGCCGATCCAACTTGCTTCTGTTTATTCGATGGTGATTCGTCATTCTTTACAGCAGCCTATTTGATCAATACTCCCGATACCTTCGGTCGATGGCAGCCTTATCTAAGATACACAAACACTGAACCTGACTCAGGACTAGACAGTGATCTAACCGAGATTGGATTGAATTATATTATCGATAGTCATAATCTTCGGCTAAACATAAACTGGTCTTCTGGGGATGCGAGTTTAACCGGCAAGAGAGGCCCTGATATAGATGGCATATCAATCGGGTTCCAAATTCAACTGTAATTTTTTATGAAACAAAGTAAGGGGATGTCATGAATATTCTATATAAAGCAAAAAGGTTCGGAGCGATTATAGCGGCTGCAGTTCTTATGCAGTGGTCTACTTCAATTCTAGCCCAGGACACTATCAAGGTCGGAGTACTTCACTCGCTGTCTGGCTCCATGGCTATCAGTGAAACGACATTGAAAGACACTGTTTTGATGATGATTGAGGAACAAAATAGGGCGGGAGGGCTTCTCGGTAGACAACTGGAGGCAGTAGTTGTTGATCCCGCCTCTGACTGGCCTCTTTTTGCCGAGCAAACTCGTGAGTTAATTACTCAGGAGGGGGTAGATGTAATTTTCGGGTGCTGGACTTCGGTTTCTAGAAAATCAGTACTACCGGTAATCGAAGAGCTCAATGGGCTTTTGTTCTATCCAGTTCAATATGAAGGTGAAGAATCATCGAAAAATGTATTCTATACCGGCGCCGCGCCGAACCAACAAGCGATCCCCGCTGTTGACTATTTGATGAATGAGATAGGCGCAGAACGCTGGGTCTTAGCTGGAACTGACTATGTGTATCCAAGAACCACCAATCGCATTCTTGAAGCATATTTGAAAGCTAAAGGTGTTGCTGATGAGGATATCATGATCAATTACACGCCCTTCTCACACTCCGATTGGCAAAATATCGTTGCTGATATTCAACGATTTGGTTCTACTGGCAAGAAGACAGCAGTTGTTTCCACTATCAATGGGGATGCAAACGTCCCATTCTACATAGAGCTAGGTAACCAGGGCGTCTCAGCTGAAGATATTCCGGTTATTGCGTTTTCAGTCGGAGAAGAGGAGCTGTCTGGAATCGATACCGCTCCGCTTGTCGGGCACCTGGCAGCATGGAACTACTTTCAGAGTGTATTCAACGATACTAACGAAGAATTCATAGATTCTTGGCACTCATTTATTGGCAACTCGAGTCGAGTTACCAATGATCCAATGGAAGCCACCTATATCGGTTTTAAGATGTGGGCTGAAGCGGTAGAAGCTGCGGGAACTACTGAGGTAGATGCAGTTGAGCAGGCCATGATTGGAATCGAGGTTCCCAATCTTACGGGAGGAACTGCCGTAATGAACGCAAACCATCACTTGTCCAAACCGGTTCTGATCGGTGAGATTCAGGATGATGGTCAGTTCGAGGTGGTATGGGAAACCGATGGGGTGGTAGCAGGAGATGCTTGGTCTGATTATCTTGAAGGTAGTCGAGATTTGATTTCAGACTGGACTGAACCAACAAGATGTGGCAACTACAATACTGTCGAAAATCGATGCCTTGGGTCCAGCTCGCAGTAGTAGACATAAACTTGTGAGCATGGAAGAATAACTTCCAAATGCGGGGCACCAAAATTAAGTTGGTGCCCCGCTATTTTTAGAAATTCTTCTTTGGGGTGAATTATGCAAAGGGTAGTTCTTATCCTTTCAGCTGTGCTTGTTTTGTTTGGGCTAAGCGGCACTCTTTCGACAGTAGACGCTCAACCAGAAGATATTTTACAGGCTCCTTCGTCTCTTGAAGAGATTGTACAATCACTAGCTACAGCACGTCGTAATGAAATACCTGCATTAGTAGAGAATATTGCCGAATTGGAAGATCTGCGACGAAGAGCCTTTCTTGAAAGCATGCTAGAGGGTCAGATTTACTTTACCCGTGAAGAACAACGTGTAGTTAGAGCAGTACGTATCGAGGATCAGTTTCAAATCAGTGACAGTCTAACGGGTGAGGAGCTGGGACTGGTTGGCACTAGAGCCGTAGGTCGAGTTAGTGTCAACAATAGCTTGCGAAGAAATCTTAGATTACTGATTGCGGGAATTGATCTTGAAGATGAAGAACCTGGAATTCGCCTCTCGGCAGTCGAATACTTAGTTTCTCAGGCTGCAACAGAGTCTCGAGAGTTGCTTCTGCAACTGAGATCAGTGGAAAGTGATGATTCTGTGTCTCTGGCAATTGAAGAAGGCCTGGCTCTGGTTGACCTGTCGTCGGAAGACCCTTTGCTTCGAAGCGCAGCACTTGATCAATTATCTGGTAATTTAAACAACACCATTAGAAATGCTATCAGGCAGGTTGCCGAGGGAGATCCTGATCCGGACGTCCAGGCCAAGGCAGAGGATGCACTTTCTTCTATTCAGAATAAAGTTGAGTTGTATGGTTATGTTCAAACACTATTTTTTGGACTAAGCCTTGGTTCGGTATTGTTGCTTGCTGCTATTGGTCTGGCGATCACCTTTGGGGTAATGGGTGTTATCAATCTCGCACATGGGGAGTTGATCATGTTAGGGGCTTACACAACGTATGTTGTTCAGCAAACCTTTCCAAACTCCATTGAAGTGTCTCTTCTTATAGCTGTTCCAGCGGCGTTTATAGTGTCTGGGTTATTCGGCATTGCTATCGAACGAGGAATTATTCGATTTTTATATGGGAGGCCGTTGGAAACGCTGTTGGCAACCTTTGGTATTAGTTTAATTCTCCAGCAGCTGGTTCGGACTGTTTTCAGTCCACAAAATCGGCCAGTAAGTAATCCTGATTGGATGAGCGGGCAATGGCAATTAAACGAGGTGTTAGCCTTCAACTATAATCGGCTTTACATACTGATATTCTGCATAATCGTATTTGCTTTATTGTCGTTACTTTTGAAAAAAACCAGACTTGGAATCGAAGTTCGAGCTGTAGCGCAGAATAGGGCAATGGCCAAGGCCATAGGTGTTCGAAGTGGCTGGGTAGATGCTCTAACCTTTGGCCTGGGTTCTGGTCTTGCGGGTATCGCCGGAGTTGCCTTAAGTCAGTTAACGAATGTAGGACCTAATTTGGGCCAAGCCTATATTGTTGATTCTTTCATGGTTGTCGTCTTTGGAGGCGTAGGAAATCTGTGGGGTACATTCTATGGAAGTTTTATTCTAGGGATTACTAACAAGATTATGGAACCGTGGGCGGGTGCTGTCATCGCGAAAATACTAATACTCGTCTTCATCATTCTTTTTATTCAGAAGCAACCCAAAGGTTTATTTCCTCAAAAGGGTAGAGGTATGGAAGAGTAGTTTTGCAAAGCAAGTCATTCATCATTGAAACCTTACAAGGAGATACTGGCGGGAGAATATTGATCGCCGTCTTGCTTGCTAGTTGTTTGATTTTTCCCGTATTCAACTTGTTTGTACCCGAATCTTCCGTATTTCACATTTCCACCTATCTGGTGACTTTGTTTGGCAAGTACCTATGCTTTGCCCTATTGGCACTCGCATTAGATTTAGCTTGGGGCTACTGCGGTATTTTGTCTTTAGGGCATGGCGCGTTCTTTGCGCTTGGTGGTTATGGCATGGGTATGTACTTAATGCGGCAGATAGGTGATCGTGGAGTTTATGGGGATCCGCTTCTGCCTGATTTTATGGTTTTTCTCAACTGGACTGAACTTCCTTGGTATTGGAATGGGTTTAATAATTTTGGGTTCGCTATGCTCATGGCTGCTTTTGTCCCTGGGCTGTTAGCTTTTGTCTTTGGTTGGTTGGCCTTTCGTTCTAGAGTTACTGGTGTTTATCTCTCCATCATCCTGCAGGCGCTGACATACGCATTAATGCTGGCATTTTTTAGAAATGAGATGGGTTTTGGAGGAAATAACGGGCTTACGGATTTTAAAGACATTGTTGGTTTCAATCTTCAATCCGATGTTACCAGAGCTGTGCTTTTTGTCATAACGGGCCTAATACTAATTTTCGTGTATCTTTTTTGTCGACATATTGTTAAGTCAAAATTTGGTCGTGTAGTGGTCTCCATACGAGATGCCGAAAGTAGAATGCGTTTCATTGGTTATAAAGTTGAAAATTATAAAACTTCGGTATTTGTCTTATCTGCGTTAATCGCTGGTATTGCTGGCGCGCTCTATGTGCCTTTCGTGGGAATTATTAACCCTGGAGAGTTTGCGCCGCTTAATTCCATCGAAATTGTTATATGGGTGGCCATAGGAGGACGCTCGACTCTGTATGGTGCTGTGCTTGGGGCGATTCTGGTGAACTATGCGAAAACTAGGTTCACCGCAGTACTGCCAGAAGTCTGGTTGTTTGCGCTTGGTGGACTCTTCATTTTTGTAACTTTGTTTCTACCAAAAGGTCTTGTCGGTTTCTTTTCCGATGTGAAAGAGAAAATGAGGAAGAAAGCGTGAGTCGTTTCAGTAAAATGTTCGAGGGATGGCGCGGGGAAAGGCAATGGAGCGCGTTTAGTCCAGAAATTAACTCAAGAGAATTCATCGATCTTAGTCATGGGACATTGCTTTATCTGGAAAATATCACCGTGAGCTTTGATGGATTCAAAGCGCTAGATAAATTGGACCTCTACATCGACAAAGGTGAACTACGGTGCATTATCGGAGCCAATGGTGCCGGGAAGACAACTATGATGGATGTAGTGACTGGGAAACTCAGGCCGGATAGTGGTACTGCGTTTCTAGGGCAAACTGTAAACTTATTAAATATGAGCGAATCGGAAATCTCCGAAGTTGGCATTGGCCGCAAGTTTCAGAAGCCAACCGTATTGGAAAATTTTTCGGTCTTTGACAACCTTGAATTATCTCTTCATGCCGATCGAAGTGTGAAAGCTGCTCTTTTTGCGAGACTTACCGGTGAGCAGAGGGATCGGATTGAAGAGGTATTGGAAATTATTGGGCTGAAAACTGAAAGAGAGAGAATTGCTGGGAATCTATCTCATGGGCAAAAGCAATGGCTGGAAATAGGGATTTTACTTATTCAAGACCCATACTTATTGCTAGTAGATGAACCGGTTGCGGGAATGACGGTTCAAGAAACAGAACGAACAGCTGAGCTGCTGACCAGCTTGGCGGGTGAGCGGTCTGTTGTAGTTGTAGAGCACGATATGGAGTTTGTTCGCTCCATTGCAAATATCGTCACTGTTTTACATCAAGGCAGCGTACTAGCGGAAGGTACAATGAACGAAATTCAAGAGGATCCAAAAGTTAAGGAAGTTTACCTCGGGAGCACCGAATCAAGTTCATGAGACTTAAGTGTTAGCAGTCAAACAGTTAAATCATTCCTATGGCCAGAGCAGGGCGCTCTGGGATTTAGATTTCTCTGCCCTAGAGGGAACCATAACATGTGTGATGGGGAGGAATGGTGTCGGAAAAACGACTCTCGTTAAATGTATTCTCGGATTGGAACCAATTGATTCTGGTGAAATTACTCTGGGTGGAGAAGCCATCCACCATCTCAATACTGAAAACAGGGTACGGCGAGGCATAGGGTATGTGCCTCAGGGCAGAGAAATATTCTCTAGTTTGACAGTAGAAGAAAATTTAGCTATTGCGTTGGGTGCCAGACGGGACAAGTTAAAAACAATCCCCGACCGAGTTTACGATCTTTTTCCTGTGCTTAAGGAGATGGGAAGCCGACGAGGGGGCGATTTATCAGGGGGGCAGCAGCAGCAGCTTGCAATTGGTCGGGCGCTTGTAAGTGAGCCGGATTTGCTAATTCTGGATGAGCCTAACGAAGGTATCCAACCCAACATAGTTCAACAAATAGGCGGTGTATTACTGCAGCTCAATAAAGATGAAAATCTTACTATTATCCTAGTGGAACAAAAACTGACCTTTGCTCGACGCTTGGGGCAACTATTTTATCTAATGGACAAAGGTCGTTGTGTTGCAGAAGGCGATATGGCTTCTCTAGGTGACGATCTTATTAAGAAATTCCTAGCAGTCTAATGTAGGTGCAGCATTATTGCTGAGGTGATCGCATTGATTCGTTTCCTAAGCTGTTAGGGACTGTGACCTCACCAATCCACTGATTGCCCGCACTCGATGACTCTCACTATCAGTGACGTACACTATGCCATTGTTTACGCAGACTCCGTGAGGTCGGTTAGTTTTGCATCCCAATGGATCGCCATCAGGGCCATCACCTCGCTCGCCGTTGCCCAGCACGGTATAGATCTCACCGCTTGAGAGTGACATCCGTCGGATAACATGATTCTCGGTGTCCACGATATAGAGAGAGTGGTCCTCGCGGGAGTACGCTATACCTTTTGGTCCATTGAAGGTAGCGGAGATCGCAGGCCCACCATCGCCGGTGTACCCCCTTTCCCCGGTGCCGGCTATACGTTGCAGGCGATTTCCCTCGATGTCTAGCTGATACACTGAATTACCCTCTCTCAAGACGAGATACGCATTACCATCAGGATCAGTATCAATGGAACGGGGACCTAGCAGTGGTGTGCCTCTTAAAGCGCCGTTGTTGGGGGTGGCGATGCGTTCTCCTGTGCCGCCAATCGTATCGATAAAACCGGTTTCCCGACTGACAAGTCGCAGGCGCTGGTTTCCAATATCGCAGATCAGCAAGTTACCGCGGGAATCGAAAGCAATACTGTGGGGCTGCCTTAACTGGGCAAGGACTGCGATACCGCCATCGCCGGAGAATCCCGCTTCGCCATTGCCAGCGAGCGTCGTTACCACACCAGATTGGCGAGCTATCCGATGCACGCAGTGGCTGTCGCGTTCGACAATATAGAGATTCCCCTGTTCATCCCATCTAATCTCATGAGGCGCGGAAAAGGGAGTATCCAGCGGACGTCTCGATTCGGCTACAAAACCCTTCTCGCCGTTGCCGGCTATTGTAGAGAGCATTCCGTTTACCAGGTCCAAGCGACGGGTGCGCCCTGTATCTACCTCACAGAAATACAGAGCTCCATCAGGCCCTATAGCCACGCCATACGGATTGTTAACAGGCGTTTCTGTGGCAGGGGCACCGCCCGGACCTTCGTATTCGTAACCAGCAATACCTGTTCCGGCCACGGTAATTACTCGCTGTTGCTGTGCTGAGTTGGGGGAAGACAGACCTACCAGACCAGCAGCAAGGGATGCCTGTAAAAACCGTCGTCTTGATATGTTAGTCATAGCCACACCTCTTGTTCTTTTTAGACTAACGACTATACAACAATCTCGGTCTGTCGTGCGGTTGAATTGCACTGGCTATTATGTCTGGATTGGGGTAAAAAAGAGCAAACAATAGTAGCAAAAACTCAATAGTTAGAAGTACGTAGGAGTAATAGCAGGAGAAAAATTATGTGTGATGAAGAAACCCAAAAAGAAGTAGAAGAATACTTACGCAGTCACCCAGAGATAACGCGTCGTGATTTCACAAAGCTGGCCACTGGGGCTGGCCTAGCACTGATGTTCCCCCCGATGGTGAATGCTCAGGCTGTGTCGGAGCGGGATGTGAATATCGAGACTCCGGACGGTGTAGCTGATTGCTACTTCGTTTATCCTTCGATGGGAGCTCATGCTGCCGTGCTCGTATGGCCCGACATTTTGGCATTGCGACCTGCTTTCCGTGAAATGGGCAAGCGTTTAGCCCGTTCTGGTTATGCAGTGCTTACTGTCAATCCATTTTATCGTGATGCACACGCACCGGTGGTCGGCCGAGGTGCCAGCTTCAGTCAACCGGAAATCCGTAATCATGTGTTGCCGATGGCCCGCAATCTGAACGCTGAGACGCACTTTACCGATGCTCGTGCCTTTGCGGCCTGGCTTGACGATCAACCTGAGGTAGATACTAACAGAGGCATTGGTACCACTGGCTACTGCATGGGTGGGCCGATGGTCATGCGTACCGTAGCTGCTGTGCCAGACCGCTTTGCGGCCGGCGCCACTTTTCATGGAGGCGGCTTGGCAACCAACGCGCCCGACAGTCCACATCTGTTAATTCCGCAAACACAGGCCCAGATTTTACACTGCATAGCCGAGAATGATGACGACAACGATCCTCAGGCTAAGGTAACCCTCAGGGATGCATACGATGCGGCAGGCATTGCCGCAGAGATCGAAGTCTACGAGGATGCCATGCATGGCTGGTGTGCGATTGATTCTCAGGTTTACCACGAAGCACAAGCAGAACATGCTTGGAGTAGATTGCTCAACCTATTCCAAAATGCTTTGGCGTGACCTTATTTACAAAGGTGCCTTCCCATTGCGGGGGGCACAGTTAACAATAAAAAATGGGCTATTGCGTATTTAGTTTGTTAGTCCAGAATATGTCGATATCTCCGAGGCTATTGTCCTGACGAGTAGAGAACCAGGAAAACGTGTCTCCACCGGGCGGTAAAGCTGGACACATGTCTGCCGCAGCGGTGTTCACTTGCGGCCCCAGATTGCGAGCTGGTCCCCATTTGTTGGGACCCAGCTGCATGGCTCCGTAGATGTCAGTTCCGCCGTAACCTCCTGGACGGCTGGAGGTGAAATACACCGTGCCACCCTTGTCCTGGGTGAAATGAAATTCCTCGGCGGCGGTGTTGATGTTTGGACCTTGGTTAATCGGAGTAGTCCAATTGCCACTTTCATCTCGCTCTGAGCAGTAAATATCCGAACCTCCATAACCGCCACTGCGTCGAGATGCAAAACACAGAGTCTTGCCGTCTTGTAGTACCGCCGGGCAGTGTTCATCGCCTTCTGCGGTGCTGATGGGGAAGGGTACCAATTCGGGTTCAGTCCATGCGCCATTATTTTTGTGTGTTACAAATAGATCATGGTTGTTGAGAGGAGCTGTAGTGGCTAGCCGATCCGATCGAAAATAGATGGTATTGCCGTCGGCCGTGATCCAGGGCTCCCGATCGTCTCCCCTACGTAGCGGATTGATATCGGTCTGAGGAGGTTGATTTACCGGAATGCCCATATTCACCGGAGTGTTCCAGCTGCCGGTTTCGGAATTAAAGGTGGCAATATAAAGGTCCTTGGGATCACCCTCTGCCACTGCCATATCTTGTCGTGCGCTGCAATAAACCATTGTGCCGTCATCGGCGAAAGATAGCTCCCCCTCCGCCCACATTGTATTGATGGGTGCGCCGAAGTTGTGAACGGCTATATCGACCCAGCTTTGTTCCTGAGCGGTTATCAAAGGGGAAATAAGGCACAAAGAAATCAAAACGAGATATTTTTTTGGCACCTTTCTGAATTTATCTAGAGAAGTCATAAAATGTACTCTTAGAATTCTATTAAATTTTGATTCCGACTTTTCTTCTAGCCGCGAGAGGTCACCTGGAAAGTCCACCAGCGATCAGCACGCGGAGCATTAGAGGGAGGGGCGGGATTTCCCGGTCCTCCATGAATTTGCAATTTAGTGACCCGAGCTTGCCAAGCTCGGTCCATCTCAGTAGGTTCAGTTATACGATTCAGATAGACTGGATACACAACGCCATCAAGACGCATTACACCGCGCTCATTTTCTCCCACCTTGGCGGCCCAGTATTTCATATCGCATACAGAACAACTCAGGTACATTTCGCCCTCTGGAGTAGCCATGCAGTTCAGGTTAATAGAATGGGGCCGAATGCCAGCGTAAATTTGCAGTTGGCACAGTTCAACATCGTTGGCAAAAGACCAATCGTTAACTTGGCCGTCCGAACTGTCACCAAAGAGAAAACCTCCAGGAGTTCTGTCACAAGGGCAGATGGATGAGTAGATAAGAAAGCCGATAACACCCGCTACCAGAACGCAGGCTGCGCTGCCACCGAGAATTAGTTTTACGTTTGATTTATTTTCGATTACTTGTTCTTCTGTCATGATGTTCTGTTTCCTGTTTCGTTCTATTTATTTATACCACTTAATGTAATTATAGATCTTATTATCTGAGGGATAGCCGGTAGTCTAACACCATCTCTTCTGTAAGAGTTGTCCCGAACCCAGGTTTGTCCGGGGCGATTACAAAACCATTCTCCACAGAGCAGGACATGGCATCAAGGATTTCCGATCCTCCCGGAAAGCTCTCAGCCATGGTACAACTCGGAGAAATTAGAGCCGTCGGGAATCCCCACGAACTGCCTCCGCGATGCGGAATTATCTCTAGCCCAGCTGCTTCTACCAATTGTGAGATACGTCTGCCAGCAGTTGTTCCACCACACCAGGTAATATCTGGTTGCAAGATCTCAGCGGCTCCCAATCGAATGAGTACGTTAAACCCATGCTGCGTGTATTCGTGTTCGCCGCAGGCAATCCGCGTCCATCCGCTACCTCTACCGCCGACTCGATTAACCAGTTCAGCATAACCGAATACATCATCTGGTGAGAGCAGTTCTTCCATGAAGTATAAGTTGGCCGGTCGTAAATCCTCTACCAATTGCACTGCCCATTCAACCGTCCCGTCCCGCGAAACACAATCAGTCATCAGTCGCACGTCAGGTCCCAGTTCTTGCCGCGCCCGCAGCACTGAATCGACGTAGGCAGTCCTGGCTGCAGTTGTCATGCGCGGACCCCCGGAAGTTGTAAGTTTGAAATTGCGCACTCCGGCAGCTTTGCCTTCACTGAAATTACCGTTGGTCTGGTAAATTTCCAGCCGATCCCGATCAGCTCCCCCTAATAATTCATGCACAGGGAGGCCAGCGTATTTGCCAGCTATGTCCCACAAGGCATTGTCCAGAGCACTTAGAGCCATAACGAAAATACCTCGACGGCCATAGAAAACCCCAGAGGTGTACATCTGGTCCCAAAGTTGCTCTACATTAAGCGGGTTGGAGCCGAGTAATAAGTTTTTCAGGTGGCCATCTATAATTTCCACAGCTGCACTGCCTCCGGCCCCCATTCCGAACCCAGTGACGCCTTGGTCAGTCTTGATTACCGCAATTATAGCCGAAGGCAGTTGTTCGAATGGTCCACCGTAGCGCCAGCGCCTAGGGTCATCATCCGAGTTGAATGCAGGCGAATCTAACAAACCATCGGATCGTTGGTTTATGTAGATAGGATAGGCCTTAACCTCGCGAATTCGTGGCACAGGGGACTGGGCAAAGAGCAATACGGGAGAAGTTATAGCGGTTCCCACACTTGCGGCTAGGAAGGCCAGGCTGCTCGCTTGGCTGAAAAATTGACGTCGGCTCGGCTGCCTAAGCTTCTTCATTCGTTGCACCGATATTTTCTGCGTAAACTGATTATAAAAACTCGCAGAATACAGCGCCAATTTCAAGCCGGCAGATATCATCAATAGAATTTTGATTCATGGCCGACCGGTTTCTAGGGTAAAAAGTTGGCGCAGAATCCGACGCCACTGAATGTATTGTTCTTCCATGGTGCCGCTAAGGCCATGCACTTGTTTGTTTAGTTCAAGAATGGCTGGTGCTATTTCTCGATTGAAGCCGGTGGCAAGTTCGCTAAACTCGACCTCGTAAATTTTGCTCCAGCGAAACCGATCATAGCGTTGAATTAGAGTTAAATAGCCGCTGGAAGAACTGTAACGCGAAATATCGTACGCTTCCCGCGTGGCCGCTTCGTCTTGTGCAATCTGGTCGTAGGAATAGCGCCGCCAGATTACATAGGAGGGTTGCATATCTTCATAAAGCGCTTGGTAGTATTCATCAACGGTATCGATAAATAAATGGTGACGCACTCGCATGTCCTGTACACGCGCCATCATCGGATCATTGTTAGCTGGGAGGCTGACCAAACTGATGTAGCCATTTGCATCGGTTTTAAGTGTATGGGCGAAAGAGTCTGGTGACAGATCTGCTGCATATGCCATTTGGGATACGAGTGCTATATCTCCAAGGTTTTGGTCACTTAGCTGAGCTCTTACTGCAACTAGATCGTTGTTGATCTGGTTATAAAGATCCTGGAAGGGTTCGGTGAAGGATTCGGGTTCAAAGCGATTGCCTGGGGTATATCGGGTGGATATCGGAAAGTCTTCCTCTAGTGTAAGGTCAGCGTATTTTTTGTTCAGCCACTCGCGGCCAGAACTATCTTGTACTTTGATATGGATTTGTAATTCCTGTCCATCGGATCTGAGCACAGTACCTGACAGTAACAGATCCATGGAAGGATCATCTTGAGGCAATACCCTAACAGCCCCCCACTGGTTCGCATCGATTAAGGTATTGCGTAAAACATAAGGTAGGTACTGAGTTTCATTTTCTCGAATTGTAGCGAACTCTAGCCCGCCGTATCCCGGGTTCGTTTCTTCCTCGAGTGCGGTTTCAAAAATACGTACGCCTATGTCCAGGAGCAAGAGTTCGGATGGTGTCACCGTTGCAAGATCAAGATTAACAGAACCGACTAGAGGTATAGTTGGTTCGACAGGAGCAGGGACATTTTGAACGCAAGTAACTAGCACAAGGCCATGAACCACAATTGCACAACTTTTTAATACGGTTGTAATTAGATTCATAGCTTTCACTTGTTCAATCCAGTGGTGTTCTCTGGCTGCACACCCGGCCACGGCTGATTGTCTGTATACAATTGTATTCTTCCGGAGGAGCTTCGTACTTGTTGTATGTTTGTCTCAAGTTAAAAGGAATACCATCACCATTTTGAATGCTTGTGATTAACTGCAAAGAGGAGCCGTTGGCTGATACGCTGAACTGATGGGTAATATAGAGTTGTTCGGGAAGCGTAATCTCAAAAATCAGTTGTAGTCGATTCCATCCACAAAATTCTGACCCATGAGGGCTAGAAAAAGTTGGAGTCGGACCAGTTTCCATACCACAGATCAAGGGAGCTTCACCTTTACGTTCAACGCGCACTTCATTGCGATTCTGAATGATTTCCATAGTGGTTTGACGGCTAATGTACTCAGCCACTCGCGCGAGGTTAACAAAATTTGATCTGCTGCGAGAAGAATTAAGGTTTATATTACCGATTGATACACGGGGCCTGGAGAGCGGTCTGATACCGGCAACTTGAGCTGCAGCCTGTTCCTGGCGCATGCGCATTACGCGATTGAGTTCATCCTCCCAATTGTCGCTGCGTGTAAAATCTTTTTCCCAAGAGCCGGAAAAGTTCAGGCGTACAGGTGTATCTAGGTCGAGCAAGGGGAGATCATCCTGGGCGATGGACTCTCCGGCAAGGCAAAAAATAAAAATCACCATGCAGGCACCTTTAGCCCATGCCTTGGTGGGCAGGGGATAATGAGTATTGTGTGGCACCGCTAAAAAGGTCATGACCGTAATTTCGAAGAATCTCGTTATTATAAACCGGACGTAAGGGTTTACACCCTTAGGTCCAGTTCGAATGCTCCAATACCATTCTCTTTTAGTCAATACAGTAAACGTGCTGAGTCACAGGTTATCCATTGGACATTCTTGTAAAGGGCTTTTATGCTCCATACGCAGAGAAACTCACAGAGAAGGAGGTTTTCTCCTAATGGCGAATCAAAAATTCTTTAAATCACTTCTAGTTCTAGTTTCCACATTGTTCCTATCGTTGCCGACAATGGCCCAACGGGACTTTAGTAATGTTGATATTGTGGCTAACCACGTGGCTGGCTCTTTCTACTATCTGCAGGGCGCTGGGGGCAATATTGGGCTGTCTATCGGGGATGATGGTGTGGTTATGATTGATGATCAGTTTGCACCGCTGACTGATAAAATACTGGAGGCTATCCGCGAACTCAATGACGGCGAAATTCGTTTCGTTATCAACACTCACGTTCATCCGGATCATACTGGAGGAAATGAAAATCTCGGCAATATGGGCATCCTAATTTTGGCCAGAGATGAGGTACGGGTTCGTCTCAGTGCGAGCCAACCGGAAAGCGCCCTTCCCGTGTTGACTTATAGTGATGCGATTACAATTCACCTTAATGGAGAAGAGGTATATGCCTTCCCGGTGCCACCAGCGCATACAGACGGTGACACTTTTATTCATTTTAGAGATTCTGACGTAATACATGCTGGTGATGTATTC
Source organism: Gammaproteobacteria bacterium (assembly GCA_002712055.1). GTDB lineage: Bacteria > Pseudomonadota > Gammaproteobacteria > Pseudomonadales > Pseudohongiellaceae > UBA9145. Next base: position 30,397 of record PARV01000008.1, read on the forward strand.
CGTACCACTGCCTTTCCAGTAATCGATACGAATAATGGTGGCACATTAGACGGCACCTTAAGTGCATTGGGAGTCCTTATTGGAACGGCAGGTCCTGATACAAAGATTGTGCCCGGGCACGGTGAGGTTTCCTCCCGAATGGATGTTATGGGGTTCCGCGATATGATTCTGGATGTTAAGAGTAAAGTGGCTCCCATGGTGGAAAGAGGTCTTAGTTATGAAGAGGTTGCTTCAGCTAATCCCACCTCAGCATATAATGCTAGATACGGGGATTCAGAGAGATTTCTACGCGCCGTGTATTCAGAGCTAGGCGGCTTGGATTAAAGTGTGATGCGATCATTTAGGCTATTTTTGGCGGTCAGCCTTGTTATATGGAGTTCTAACTCTCTAGCAGCGGCCGATGAAAACTGCCGCCCGTTTGAGGTTAACAATGGCCGTATTAGTATACCGGTCAACATTGCTGGTACTGAAACCAGAGCAATAATCAACAGCGGCCTGCAAACTCTTGGTGTTTCCACGGCCCTTGCGGAACTACTCGGTCTGGAAGTAATCGAACCAGAACCTGTTAGTGCCCAGCGTGCCCGGTATCTTCCTCAGTTAACACAGTTGGGTCAGCTAAGCAGAGTCGAAAATGTTCCGGTAAGTGTTTTCGGCCAGGATGTCCAGATGGACCAACTTTACGTGTTTGACCAGGATCTGCCAGTGGCCAATCTCAGTGTGATGATGTTTCAAGATGTTGTGATCCAGATGGACTACCCACAGTCCCGTATGTGCGTCCTGCCCCCAACCAGTATCAATTTGGAAGATGNAGCAAATATCTCNATGCGGACNACNCTTTTAGGGGCTCCNGCCATAGAAGTNATTTTCAATGGGAGCGAATATGTCTGGTTGGATTTTCAAATCGGTTATCCCGGTGGAGTCTCGATTGATTTTGAAACCGCAGAAGATCTAGGGTTCTTAGAGGAGAGCCCTGCCGATGCGGATGGCTCGGGAACAGCAACAGCAATAGCTGAATCATTGGCGTTTGGCCCCTACGAATTAGGAGGAATCAATACCGACTATCCCACTGAAGAAGGCCCCAGAGTTAGAAGATCGAGTCTTGAAGATGGCATTTTACGGGCTAGCAGACAGCGAAATCGCTCAGTGCAAACACATGGAGAACTGGGTTATGAAATCATGCAGCATTTTGTGATCACGATTGATTTTAATGAATCGAGGATGCATATTTTTGCACCATAGCCCAGTGAGAATATCCCGGCTGCTATCTGTAATTACTCTTTTAGTATTGCCTTCTACTTGTGCGTTAGCAGCGGAAGCAATTTCACGCGAGCAGCTTGTAGCCGGGTTCTGGTCTTCAGCAAGGGAGACAGATAGACTCGATATTCAGACGCGACTTATAGAAACAGCTCGCGATACTGCGGCACTATATCGGTGGTTTAAAGAGGGGCCCAGTTTCCGAGCTGATGTATTGAAGGGTCAGCAAGAGAATACGCGTATTGCCGAAGATGGCACACGTTTCCCCTATGTCTACCTAGTACCTGAGACCTACACCCCACAGCAGTCCTACCCAGTCGAATTCATACTACATGGTGGTGTGAGCAGACCGGAATGGGAGCCTGGCGGAGGCTGGTGGCGTCGCGGCTATGATNCTTTAAAGCAGGAAGATCGAATTGTTGTTATACCAGCTTCATGGGATCAAGCATTCTGGTGGCACGAAAATCAGGCAGAGAGCCTGCCCGCTATATTGAAGGAGCTTAAACGAACTTATAACATCGACGAGAATCGCGTCACACTGAGCGGTGTTTCAGATGGAGGCACGGGTGCCTATTTCTTTGCTTTCAAGCAGCCTACCGAATGGGCGGCTTTTTTCCCCTACATCGGTCATCCGGGGGTTCTGAGAAATTCACAGAGTGGGGGAGGCTATCGTCTCTATTTCGAAAATCTAGCGGCCAAGCCCTTGTATATTGTCAACGGTGAAGTAGACCAACTTTACCCTGCTTCCTCCTTACAATCATTTATTCAGATTTTGGAAGAGGCCGGAATTGAGCATGTTTTTAAGGAGATCAAAGGAGGAGGACATAACACGCGATGGTTGCCAGAAGAGACTCCTTTCATCGAAGAATTCAAAGCAGAGCACCCGCGAGATCCACTACCAGATCGAATTCGCTGGGTGGCTGACCGCACTGACAAGTTCAACCGCAACTCTTGGATACAGATTGATGGGTTATCACGCACACCAGGTCTTCTGGATGTGCTGAGAGAAGATAATAAATTTGAGGTAACTGCGCGTGGCGTATCTGAGTTCACGCTGTTATTGAATCCGGAGGAAGTCGATTTTAGTCAGCCAATACTTGTTTATGTGAACGGTACCACCGTATTGGCGGGAAAGGTGCTCGAGAGCAAGGAGACCTTGTTGAAGTGGGCGCAAAAGGATCTTGATAGAAAGATGTTATTTACGGTGGAGTTGAATTTGCAAGTTCCTGATTAGGTTTGTCGCTCTTCTTGTTAGCGCNCTTTTGGATGCAAGTTTGAGTAATCGCTGTGATCCTTAATAAGGTTGCTCCTGTAAACATTACGAAACAATTGGAAGAAATAAAATCTGCATAGGCATACTCTGATAAATAGAACAGTCTGCGGAAAATCGATATGATGCCCACCGGTTTGTATGTTGTTAAATTTTTGCAACACTTTTTAAGTGTGCGCTTTGTGTTTGTATTCAGATATCAGCGCTGACGTTTTTGCAAGGTATAAAAAGGGTTAAATCTAGTGATTGAATTAATTGTTAAGTTTGTCTTATGACCATTCGGACCCGTAAAGGTGGGCTGGAGGTTGCCNCAGAACTGGCGGATTTTGTGGATGATCTGCTACTGCCTCAGCTCGGAATTAGCACCGATGTGTTTTGGTCGGGTTTCGAATCAATTATCAACCAGCTCACACCGCGCAATACTGAGCTGTTAACCTTTCGTGATGACCTGCAGGTCCGAATCGATGCATGGCATCGTGATCGTAAGGGTGAAGTTTTTGATGTATCTGTCTATAAGCAATTCCTAAAAGATATCGGTTATTTGTTGGAAGAAGGAGAGGCTTTTGCCGTGGGAACGGCTAATGTTGATGAAGAGATCTTCATGCAGGCTGGACCGCAATTAGTGGTACCCGTTAAGAATGCTCGCTTTGCTCTCAACGCATCTAATGCCCGCTGGGGTAGCCTTTATGATGCTTTGTATGGTACCGACGTAATACCAGAAGGCGGGGGTGCCGACCGGGCTGGTGGTTACAACCCGGTTCGAGGTGAAAAAGTTATTGCCTTTGCTAAGTCGTTTCTCGACGAAGCCTATCCCCTGGAATCCGGCTCTCATAGCTCCGTGACTAGTTATAGCATCAACGGTGGAAAACTTTGTATAACAGCCGGCGATGAATCTACCGAGCTATTAGATGGAGCTCAATTTCGTGGTTATCAGGGTGAACCAGCCTCGCCTTCCACTATTCTTCTGGCAAACAATAACTTACATGTAGAGATTCAGATTGATCATCGTTCCGATGTTGGAAAGGATGATGCTTCAGGCATAAAAGACATTGTGCTGGAAGCGGCAATCACGACTATTCAGGATTGTGAAGACTCCGTCACAGCCGTAGACGCTGAAGATAAGGTGGAGATCTATCGTAATTGGCTAGGCTTGATAAAGGGTGACCTTGAGGAAACTTTTATAAAAAACGGGCAGGAAAGGACTCGTATTTTAAATCAGGACAGGGAATACACAGGCCCCGATGGGCNCCAATTTAAGCTACANGGGCGCAGTCTCTTGTTGGTTCGTAATGTCGGCCATTTGATGCGTAACAACGCGATTCTTGATAGCGCAGGCGANGAAATTTATGAAGGCATTATGGACGCTGTTATTACTGGCGCCATCGGCGCTATTGACGTCAATCAAAAGAACGTCTTACGTAACTCCCGCACAGGCAGTATATATATAGTCAAACCGAAAATGCACGGCCCGGACGAAGTATTGTTCACCTGCGAGTTATTCCAAAGCGTGGAAGATTTGTTGGGGCTTTCAAGGAATACACTAAAGGTTGGCATTATGGATGAAGAGCGCCGCACTAGTGTTAATTTAAAAGAATGTATTCGCGCTGCAAAGGACCGACTGGTTTTCATTAATACAGGGTTTCTTGATCGCACCGGTGATGAGATGCACACCAGCATGGAAGCGGGCCCCATGATTCCCAAAACTCAAATGAAAGCTTCAACCTGGATTAATGCCTATGAAGACAATAATGTAGATATCGGGCTGGCTTGTGGCCTAAAGGGTAAGGCGCAAATCGGAAAAGGGATGTGGGCGATGCCGGATTTGATGGCTGCCATGCTGGAACAGAAAATAGGTCATCCACAAGCAGGNGCTAATACCGCCTGGGTGCCATCGCCGACCGCGGCTGTGCTTCACGCACTGCATTACCACAAAGTAAAAGTATCTGCACGGCAACAGGAGCTTGAGTCTCGAACTCCTGCTAGCCTCGATGATATTTTAAAGATCCCGGTGCTCAATGATGCTGCCAGCCTTTCAACGGAAGAGATACAACAAGAATTAGACAATAATGCTCAAGGTATACTCGGCTATGTGGTGCGCTGGATAGATCAAGGGATCGGTTGTTCCAAGGTTCCGGATATTCATGACATTGGNTTAATGGAGGATCGAGCCACGTTGCGTATTTCCAGTCAACATATTGCTAATTGGTTGCATCATGATATTTGTACTGAGGGCCAGGTGAAGCAAACTTTACAGAGAATGGCAGCGGTTGTTGACGAGCAGAATGAATATGATCCCCTTTACGAGCCCATGGCAACAGATTTTGAGNGTTCGTTAGCTTTTAGGGCAGCATGTGAGCTGGTATTTGAAGGAAGACTACAGCCTAGTGGTTATACAGAACCGATTCTGCATGCACGCAGGTTAGAGAAAAAGAGTGGATGAAAAATTCAAGCAGCCGAAGAGTTCATTTACATAAAAACTAACTCTTTAAATGTTTAAAATTAAAACCTAAAAAAGCCGAGGCATTGCCTCGGCTTTTTTACTGATCAACTAGCGACCACTTTCGTCCTCGGCCATCTGCTCCAGTTTCCGGGCCCCAGCTAGAATACCGACCATACCGTAATTGCCTTCGTGACAGGCGTACTCATAAATGGTTTCGTCGATTCTTGACAGTGGGTACTCACCATAGAAACCAGAAGTGAACACGGAAGTGTCGTCAACTCGGAAACCGTAAATAAGTTTATTTTGACCACTTCGTCGAAATGTTTCGGTAAGAATAAGGTTGTCAGCGGGAAATCCCCTTAACGTGTGCCAGTCATTAAAGTATTTGGTTTCTACAACCAGTGTATCCCCGTCCCAGTGTCCGATAGAATCACCCATCCATTTCTCGTGGGCTTCTGTTGCCGGGTTNCGGTTATCAGTGATCTTGATTATGCGGGCGTCGTGCACCATTTCAGCGACAATAACCACATACCCAGGAGACTGAACGAACTGCAAATGACTGTTATAAATCACAGGCATCATAATAGGCCCGGCTAGCGGCCCAAACCCGACCAGGCATCGCTCCGGTAAGCCCCGACCTTCAGGGCCATCGTTACGACTAGGCAAGTTAGCGCGAAGAGCCCGAACGTTGTCCATCACCCCGGGCTGTAATTGAGGCATTCTACCGTTAGGCGGATCAATAATTGCCGAAGTACGCAATTCTCCGTTTATGGTGGGAATAAACTGTGCGTCATCTCGCCAGAANAGATCGTAGTTGCCAATTGGTGGTAAGGATTCAGCTAGTTCCGGTGGGGGTCGATCGGCTTCCAGCGGTTCATTGTCTGCGTCAAATCGCTGCTGTTCAGCACGCTCGATATCAAGTGCTTCTTCTTCGGTGTAGAAACGCTTTTCACCCAGACCTCTTGGTCTTTCAAACGGGATTATCGACGTATGTTTCCAGACAGACTGAAAATCAGGCACACCCCATTCCGTGAGCGGAACCTGATAATTCTGACCCATTGCCTTAATGGCGAAAAATGACAGGCTAAGTAACAAAGTAATTTTGATATTCATGATGTTGACTCTTGTCGGAATTGGTCATTAACGATAGTTTGAATTCGATATTCTTGCTAGCCCTTGAGTTTNCTAGCTTTTCTTTCCTCCGGAAGCCTATCATTCCCGCCACGCAAGTCAATGTTCTGACCCCGAACAACGAGCAAAAAAGCCCTTATGTACCTAAGCTTGAAANGACGTTGAAATGCAACAAATTGTGATAACTGGGTGCCATCCAGAAGTTTGTTGAATAACCGAGTGGTTATTTGTCATTATAGACGGTCCTAAACAACAATAAGATACTTTATAGAGGCAGTAATTATGCGCAATCCAATTCGGCTCCTAGCCTTTATGGTGGCCTTCATATTCAGCGGGCACCTTCTTGCCCAACAAGGCAATGCTCGCGGCACGATCGGCGAAAGCCCCTACAATGTAATCAGAGGCTGGGCTAAACCTTTCCAGGAAAGTGGGTTTAGCTTCGGCGGTAACTCAGGCGTCTGGGCGGAATCCCCGGACCGCATCATCATCGCGCAGCGTGGTGAAACTGTACTCCCTTATCCAATACCCGACAATTTNCCTGGATACGCTGGTTCACTCGGTATAAATGTGTTGCGTGATACCAATCGCCGCACCTGGCAAAACTGTCTCTATACAGTGAATGGTAACGGTGAAGTACAGGAGCTTTGGAATCACTTGGATTACTTATGTGAAGGTTCCGCAGGCCCTGGCCCGCACCGAGTTCGAATTAGTCCATATGATCCCGAGAAAAAGATATGGTTGGTGAATGAAACTTTTCACCAGATCTATGTATTTTCCAATGATGGTAGTGAAGTTCTAGCAACGTACGGAGAGAAAGGTGTGTTGGGGGATGATGAAACCCACTTTGGACGACCTCAAGATGTAGCCTTTCTTCCTGATGGCAGAATCCTAATTGCGGACGGGTTGGATAACCACCGAGTGATGATCATGGATAGTGAGATGAACTACCTNGGTGAATTCGGTGGGTACGGCGACGGCCCAGGACAGTTCAACACCATTCATGCGATTGGTATTGGCCCTGAAGGGAGAATCTTCGTATTGGACAGGGCTGGTGGAGAAGTAAATCTGTTTCGTACAACCAATGATCCAGCAGTTGTAGAGTTCGAACTATCCATCGGTGCTCCTCTGACGCTTCCGCTAGATATCATAGTTAATGAAAATGACTTCTGGATTACAGACCTAGGTCCATTGCGATTTATCAATTTCGATTTTGAAGGCAATATCAAATACACCTGGCTAGTGCCACGAGATCTTCCTGATGGTTATCTTGAGGTGCATACCTTTAGTGTTGATGGTGAAGGCAACCTTTATGGAGGAGATAACCAGTATGGTCGTACGCAGAAATTCGTTCCTAAGCCGGGGGCAGACTCTGAGTTATTGATTGAAGCTCCCTGGGTTGCTCGCTAAATAATTAAGGAATTCGTAATGAAAACAGTAACACAAAATTTGATCGTAGCGATCAGTGGCTTGATATTACTAAGCCTCGCAATGAGTGCTAGCGCGCAACGGCTAAATAAGCTCATTGAGTTGTTTGAGAATGATCAGCCTGCATTTGGGGTTCTGTCTTTTGACTACTCTCTTAATAATGCTCGAGCCATGGCCAGCTCGGGTCTCGATTTTCTTTTTATCGATATGGAGCACGCGCCTTTCGACATTGAACGGCTCCGACTCTTTTTGCTCGGCATGACAGATAAGAGGTCCATAATTGAAAAAGGTAATCTTCAACCGGATGTCGTCCCTCTAGTACGTATACCCGCAGCGGGTGGGGCTGAAGAATTGATTGCGCAAGCTAAACAAGTATTAGATGTTGGAGTATTCGGCATTTTCTTCCCTGCTGTTCACACGAGAGAGCAAGCCGAATTGGCCGTGCGTGCCACCCGTTACCCACAATACAATGAAGCACCGGACTACGAACCTGAGGGTCTTAGAGGACGAAACCCTTCCAACGCTACATGGTACTGGGGGGTGCGCGACTACCATGCCAAGGCTGATGTGTGGCCACTGGATCCACAAGGCGAACTGTTGGCGATGATGTTCATTGAATCCCGAGCAGGCGTGGAAAATATTGAAGAAATCATAACCGTTCCTGGCCTAGGTGGTATTTTCATTGGACCTTCAGACCTAAGCACTTCTATGGGCTATACAAGTCCTGCAGCCCCGGAAGTAGAAGAAGCGATTCAGACCGTTTTAGGAGCATGCCTTGAGCACGACGTACCCTGTGCTATAACAACTGGTCCGGGGTCGGTGCAACAGCGCATAGAACAAGGATTCAGGTTTGTAACGGTTGGCGCTGATGGAGGCCTAAATACAGGCGCAAGTAGTGCTCTCAGGCTTGGACGGGAAGCTGCGGGTCGTTAGTTGGGATTCCGTATTTTTCACCGGATTAAAAGAAAATTCCATGCCCTACGGTGACCTCTATAAAGAGGTGTTCGAGCTTGGTACATGTGTGTTCCTTCATAAATTCTAAGGCAGGTACCTAGTATAGATTTACCGTCATCGCCTTCGGGAAAGTAATCCTATAGCTTGTTAGTATGGTTAGCCATGATTGAACTTCAGAACGTTCAAAAGTCTTTTGACAATGGTGACACTTTTGCCGTAGTCAACAGTTCGTTTACAGTGGAGCGAGGCGAACTTCTGGGTCTAATAGGAGAATCCGGTTGTGGGAAAACTACGACACTGAAAATGATCAACCGGCTTGAAGAACCTAGCCACGGTTCTATTTATATCGATGGTAAAAATGTCTTGGAGAGAAACCCTGAAGAGTTACGACGAAATATAGGTTATGTATTTCAGGGCATCGGATTGTTTCCACATTATTCAATCAGAGAAAACGTNGCAGCAGTTCCGACCTTGTTGGAGTGGAGTGATGAACACATAGAATCACGATGCCACCAAATTCTCGATCTAGTGGGCCTGTCCATCGATAAATTCGGTGATCGTAGACCATCTCAATTGTCGGGCGGGCAACAACAGCGTGTGGGTGTGGCGCGTGCGCTGGCGGCAGAACCGGAAGTCGTGCTGATGGACGAGCCATTTGGCGCTTTGGACCCAATTACCAGATCTGATTTGCAGGAAGAGTTCAAGCGCATACAGAAGGAATTGAATCTCACAGTAATAATGGTCACCCATGACATGATTGAGGCCTTGCTAATGGCAGATCGAATTGCCGTCATGAAAAAGGGAGAAGTATTACAGATAGGCACGCCCCGAGAGCTTATTAATAGTCCGGCGCATGAATATGTTAAAGAGATTGTCGAAATGCCAAAGCGGCGGGCTGACCTTCTGGAAAAGTTGATGCATAGCTAATGAACGATAATTTACGTGAACAACTTCTATTACTTCCGGAGTACTTCCAAGGGCATTTAGTACTCACACTTGTTGCTCTAGCCCTTGGTATTGCCATTAGCATTCCCCTGGGAATTTGGGCTTCCCAATCACAAGCGGTTAAACGGCCGCTATTAACTACAGTGAGTGTTATCCAGACATTTCCTAGTGTTGCTATTCTGGCCTTGGTAGTGGCTTTACTGGGTGGACAGATAGGTCTAGTACCTGCNATTGTTGCTTTAGTGCTCTATAGCATGTTACCGATAGTACGCAACACGGTTTCTGGACTGGAAACTATACCTGACGATGTTATTGAGGCTGCGCGTGGGATCGGCATGTCTTCCGGCCAGATTCTCATGAAAGTACGCCTGCCGTTAGCTCTGCCTATCATTATTGCTGGTATTCGCACTGCAGCTGTNNGGACAGTTGGACTGGCAACACTTTCCACTCTGGTCGGTGCTACTAGCTTTGGAAACTATATATTCACTGGTTTACAGACTCGAAATCTCGTATCGGTGACTATAGGCAGCCTNGCAGCAGCTATATTAGCTGTTGTACTGGATTCCCTAATTGGAGGTTTCCAATGGTTAAGTGAAAACCGGAATGAGAAAGGGACTGTGTCGAAGTTCAAACGAGTACGGACAGCATTGATAGGACTAGTCCTCGTGGGATTTTCGCTCTCAGCCTATAGCTTGTTACAAAAACCATCCGTGGATTTTATTGTTGGGGGAAAAGGTTTCACCGAACAATACATAATAGCCGGATTATTGACAGCAGAACTTGAAGAGGCTGGTTTCAGAATTGACCAGCGACTCGGATTAGGTACAGAGGTGATCTATGAAGCTACCGCCAACGGAATGGTGGATGTTTATTTAGAGTACTCGGGTACAGTTTGGGCAAATCGTATGAACGAAACAAGCAATCCCGGGCGTAAAGAGGTGCTAGAAAAGGCAGGGAACTTTGTTGAAGAGAATGATGGAATGCATAGCTTAGGCCCACTCGGGTTTCAGAATCTGTATGCGTTAGCAATGCGCAGAGATCGGGCTGCGGAGTTAGGTATAGAAACTATCGAAGATATGATTCCCATTGCTGACACTCTGGTAGCGGCTGGTGATCTCGAGTTTTTCGGTAGACCGGAATGGATTACACTGCGGGATACTTACAACATTGACTTTGCGCAAAAACTTACGTTCGATACAGCCTTAATGTACACTGCCGTCGATAGGCGCCAGGTTGACCTCATTGCCGCTTACACCAGTGACGGTCGAGTCGATGCTTATGGTCTTAAAATAATTGCTGACCCTAGGAATGCGTTGTTGCCATACGACGGCATGCTGGTTGCATCGTCTTCGGCGGCAAAGAACCCACTGTTTCTGGAAACCTTAGGGGCACTGGTTAACAGAATTTCAGATGAAGCAATGCGGGAAGCTAATAGGATCGTAGATGTAAATGGGGGAACAATTTCTGATGCAGTGAATTACTTACGAAGTGTAATTAAAGGCAAGTAATTTTTTACTATTGTTGAATCTTAAAGAGGCGCGCCAAAGGATTTCACTCACTTTGACCTTTGGTGGGCGTGTAATAGTCGAGGCAAGACTATGCCCAACTCCCAGGACTTAGACATTTCTCCCGAAGCGTTAGATAATCAGGGGCCGGTTTACCTACGGAGCTTCCAACGAAGCTCGATAGCAACGGTTTATATAGCGTTCTTATTGGTACATTGCAGCTCTGGCCGCAGAATGTACTTGGATGGAATAAAGAATATCGCTATTTTGAATCATGCCTATAAAACCGATGTTGGAAACAGGATCAATCCAGAACCAGGAGCCAGCGATTCCCCACCACCAGTGAGTACCTAACGGCGCGCCCTGGAATGCAGCTGAATCTTGCACGATGGCGAAATCCACGCCAAACCCATTGCCAGGGTACAGTTGCCCTATATCCCCGACAGCGTCAGGTAATTGGTTGGTACGCATGATTTTAACCGCTTCTTCGGAAAGAACACGCTTGCCATTCAGTTCTCCACCGTTCAGATGCATCTGTACGAATTTCATGTAATCCCCAGCAGTTGAAGTCAGCCCGCCGCCGCCGGAAAGGAACTTGGGTGGGTTCAGAAAAGCACCAGTATCTGTGCGCGATAGTGTGCCATTCTGGGCTGGGAAATACTGGCGGGCCAATCGATCGGCATTTTCTGGTTTTACATAAAAACCAGTTTCCGCCATACCAAGGGGATCGAACAGGCGTTCCTGCAAAAATTCATCGAATTTCTGACCAGAGAGCTTTTCCACCAGGTATCCTTGAACGTCGACTGAGATACTGTAGACCCATTGCGTACCGGGCTGGTAACTCAAGGGGATAGTTCCTAATGCTGGAATAGATTCTTCTAGAGTGTAATTAAACAGGTTCATGATGCCAGCTTCGGCGTAAGCGCTTGCAATTGGGCCTTGCGACAGAGGCGGAGTATAGAGTAGTCCACCGGTATGGCTCATTAATTCACGGATGGTCATCGGATGGTTGGCGGGTTCAGTGACCCAGCTGCCATCATCATTCTGGGAGACAAACACTTCCATACCTGCCAGCTCGGGCAAATACTTCTCAACAGGATCACTGAGCTCGAATTTTCCTTCATCGTACAGCACCATTAGTGCCGTACCGGTAATCGGTTTTGTCATGGAAAAAATGCGAAAGATGGTGTCTTCCTGCATCGGCACCTCATCTTCCACATTCTGGTACCCAAGAGCCTTGCTTAGTTGGATTTCACCATTTTGAGCAATCATGACTACTGCGCCGGAAAGTTTACCTTCGTCTACGCGGGCTTGCAGATCAGCAGTAACAGCGTCCAGGCGGGCTTGCTCAATATCAGCATAGGTGAACGAGCCTACTAACAGTATCAG
>PARV01000009.1 GCA_002712055.1 Gammaproteobacteria bacterium
GAGCAATGGGGCGCCTAAGTGGGCCCGTGAGGAAAATAAAACCCAACGTATCAGTAATAAAGCCTGGGGTAAGTAGCAGCGCTCCTGCACCAGCCAACAACATGCCCTCAATAATCTCTTGTGCTGGTAATTCTCCAGATTGCAACCTTTGGTTGGCACGCATTATTGTGGACAATCCCTGCCGCTTCAGAATTGCTAAACCTATTACGGCTGTCAACACGACAAGGCCCAAGGTACTGATCCCACCGATCCTATCAGCTACCTCAAAAAGTAGTAGCATTTCCGTCAAAGGAATAAAGATGAAAATAACTAGGAAGAACTTCACTGTTAACTCCTGTTCAACAACTCAAGCACACTTTATCATGATCTAACTGGGGATAAACCTGCTAACTCGGAGTTTTCCGATCAACATCAACAACAAAGAAAAAATTTGGCAAATCGTCCATCAAATCCCCAAGGGGAAAGTTGCCAGTTACGGTCAAATCGCCAAACTGGCAGGACTTCCTGGTTATGCACGCTATGTAGGCTATACCATGAAAGTTTTACCAGCGAGCACTAAATTACCTTGGTACCGGGTCGTCAATTCTCAAGGGTCAATTTCTTTTAAGAAAGGTACAAAACAATATTTTTTGCAAAAATCTTTGCTAGAAAAAGAGGGCATTGTTTTTATCAAAGGAAAATTTCCGATGAGCAAATTTGGTTGGGCTCAGGAAGCAAAGTAATCCTGGCGCCCTATGATCACAAACAATTTTTATTCTTCTGTAGTCGCTCCACCTAGGGAAACATCTGCAAGACCACTTCGGATCATATACCAAAACAGCAAAACTCCAGGAAAAGCTAAGAAAGTAGTAAATAAATAAAAATTAACATAACCCAAACTCTCTATAAGCCCGCCAGCTGTAGTTCCAGTAAGAAACCTTCCAGCAATGCTGGCCAGTGCTGAAAGCAAGGCATATTGAGTTGCAGTAAATCGCAGATTACATAATGCTGACAAATATGCGACTACTGTCACACCACCAATACCACTTGCAAAATTTTCAAAGCCAACCGCCGCTGCCATACCGATGTTAGTATGGCCAACTAAAGCTAACGCAGCAAAACTGAAATTTGAAACGGCCATGAGAATCAGGCTTATCAATACAGAGTGTTTTAACCCTGCCCGCACATACATGATGCCGCCAACAAAAATTCCTACAAGAAAGGCAATAAATCCAAAGCCCACATCGTAAAAAGCAATTTCTGCATTACTGAAACCTAGATCATCAAACAGCAGACGCAAGGTGAGGTTAGCAAGTGTGTCTCCTATTTTATGAATCAATACAAAAGAAAGAACCAACCATGCTCCCTGCCGCTTAATAAATTCAATAAGTGGATTAAAATATTCGATTAGGGCATGCAACAATCCTTTGATCGCAACTGGTTCAATATGGCGCTTGGGTTCTCCCATGAAAACTCCAACCAAAATTGCGGGTAATACGAAAACAGCACAGGAGATATAGGCAATAGACCAGCCAAAACGGCCGGCAAGGATTAGGGCGAGCGCNCCGGTTGAAGCAGCACCGATCCGCCAGCCATACTGGGACATGCCCGAGCCCGTGCCCAGCTGATAAGGCTCCAATAGTTCAATGCGATAAGCATCAATAATTATATCCAGCGTGGCGCCTAAGATACCTAAAGAGATTGCTGCGATAGCTACTGTGGACAAAGCCCGATTCGGATCGACTAATCCTAAGAAAATAACAGCCAGAATCACCAATAGACTAATAACCCAAAGCCAAGAGCGTCTTTGCCCAAACCGACCGATGATTGGGAGTTTTACGTTGTCAATTAGCGGAGCCCACAAAAATTTAAAGTTATATGCTAAGAAAGTTANTGCAAAAGCTGTTACTGCACTTTTTGAGATGCCATCTTGAGCCAATCTTGTCGTGAGAGTCGCCCCGATCAAAGCAAACGGAAAGCCTGAAGATATACCTAGAAAAAATGCTGCTAGAGGTTCTGCTTCGAAATAAGGGCGGACACTTTGTGGCAAGCTATTTAGCCAACCTCCCATTACTCTATTTTCAGCTGTTGACATACATTACCCTGATATACGAAGAGTACCGATGATCATAATAGTTTTTAGCCTCACAGAGGACGACATTACGGCNGATCTTCTTGAAAAAGNTGAGCTCTGTATTGCTAGCTAGTCACGAAAATTGTTGTACTGCAGAGGTATTTCGAGTTTTGCTTCCTTAAGCATGGAGATTACTTTCTGCAAATCGTCCCGCTTCTTTCCTGATACACGCAACTTCTCACCCTGTATAGCAGTTTGCACTTTCAATTTCGCATCCTTGACCATTTTTACGATCTTGCGAGCTATATCTGACTCGATACCCTGTTGAATCTTTACCATCATGTTAGCTTTTTGACCGGTCAACTGAATATCTCCCTCNGTCAAGCTCTTGGTGTCTATCCCTCTTTTGATTATTTTCCCTCGTAAAATATCAATCATTTGGTGAACCTGAAAATCCACTTCAGCTGAAACAGAGATAGCTGTTGGGCTGGCGGTCTCAAACTTAGCATCGACACCCTTGAAATCAAACCGTGTACCGACTTCGCGATTAGCTTGATCAATTGCATTAGCAATTTCATGCATGTCTACTTCTGATACGATATCAAACGATGGCATTCTCTGGCTGTTCCTCTTGTTGTACTCTCTAAAAACNCAAAAATTTACCGGTATTGCAGCAGTCTATCACTACCCGAAGTTGAACTTAATAGCAGGATAACCAAACAGAGCGAAAGGAAAACTAGGATATTCACTGGTTATCGGCAATAATTACGGTCGTTAACATTGGGACAANCTATTCGCGCCTCTGCAAGGTCCAGAATTTAATTTTAATAACGCCTTCCAAGGTCACGAAATTTATACCTCATTAATTCAAGTAGTGAATCCGTGGTTGACTATATACTAATTCGAAAGCTTTCCTTTTGATTGTGTCCAAACACCTATTACTCCTCAGCATGTTGTTGGTAATCACCGGGGCAAGTATCTTACTTTCTCTCTTAAGTGGTAGCGTCGAACTAAATTTGTTGCAACTGACTAGTGAACTGTTTCGCCCTCAGGATCAGCTGATACATCAAGTGCTATGGGAAATTCGAATACCACGAACGCTCGCCGCGTTCACTACCGGCGGATTACTTGCATTGTCTGGTGTAATAATGCAGGTGTTATTGCGAAACCCACTGGCAGATCCTTATATTCTCGGCATATCTGGTGGCTCAGCAGTAGGCGCCCTATCTGCTATTTTATTGGGCCTAAGCGGCTTTTGGTTAAATAATGCTGCATTTGTAGGTGCACTGTTTTCTGTTTTTTTAGTATTCGGCATTGCCAATAAATTTGGTAGATGGTCCGTTACCCGAATATTACTCACGGGAGTAATAGTTTCGGCCGGATGGGGAGCTGTAATAAATATCTTGCTCACTACCAGCTCAAATAACAATGTACAGAGCATGCTATTTTGGCTGATGGGAGATTTAAGTCAGAGTGTTATAGGGTTAACACATGGACTGTTATTGCTAATAGGATTATTGGGAGGGCTATATGTCAGCCGTTCACTCAATGTGTTAGCNCGGGGAGAACTGGTTGCCATGAGTTTGGGCGTCAATATCGATGCTTTGCGGCTATTTCTGTATTTTACTGCTTCTGTGTTTACAGCCACTGCAGTAACCGTCGCAGGATCGGTTGGTTTTGTCGGTCTAGTCATACCGCATATGTTAAGACTACTCGGAGCAAGAGATCATAGAATCCTGCTACCCTGCTCGATCTTACTCGGGGGAAGTTTCCTAGTCATTGCCGATAGCATAGCGCGAACTGTAATTGCTCCCCAGCAACTTCCTGTTGGAGTGATAACGGCAATAATAGGCGTTCCCAGCTTTATTATTATTTTACGTAGTACAATTACCAAGTAATGTCATACCTCAAAATCCAATCCCTAAACCTTAGTGTCAAAAACAAAATCTTAGTTCGAGACCTAAACCTAGTAATTAGTAGCCACGAAAGATGGGGGCTGTTAGGCAGAAACGGTGCCGGTAAAACTACACTCTTACATAGCATTATCGGCATAAGAAATTACAACTACGGTTCCATTCAAATTAATGGTAAAGAGGTAAGTAATCTAACTCGCTCAGACATAGCAACACGGGTAGGCATCCTATTTCAGCAAGGCTTAGATACCCTTCCAACTACGGTTTTCGAGACAGTGATGCTTGGCAGACACCCTCATGTCCAATCAGTACTTAGAGATGATCCACAAGATATCGAGATTGCCCTAGCTGCTCTCCAAGATCTAAATTTAAATGGGCTGGAAGAACGTCAAGTGGATACATTATCCGGTGGAGAACGTCAGCGCCTAGCCTTGGCTATGTTAATTACACAAATGCCTCAATTTTACTTATTAGACGAACCTAGCAATCATCTTGACGTCGCCAACCAGGTTCAATTATTAGGCCATCTCCAAAAAAGGGTTTCGCAGCAATCAGCCAGTCTGCTCATGGCAACACACGATATTAATCTTGCAGCACGCTTTTGTGACAATATCGTGTTACTCATGAAAAATGGTGAATATTTGTCAGGACGGAATGAGGATATACTTACAGAAGAAAATCTGTCGCGCGCATACGATTGCCCAGTTCGATCGNTTAGAGCCGAGGGTTTTACATTACATTACCCTTACTAACCAACAGAAAAGCGAGGATCAATCTCGATATAGCCTAGCTATATAATCGAGGAACTCAGATTAGGAGGTGATGGACATCAGTTAATAACCTCGCCAAGTAACTGACGAATAATCCACCATCTACTCCATTAACTGCTTTGTGATCATATGACAAAGTCAGTGGCAATATTTGTCTTGGACGAAACTCGCCTTCAAAATACACCGGTTTCATCTGGGTCTTGGCCACTCCTAGAATAGCTACTTCCGGAGAGTTTACAATCGGTATAAATCCGGTCCCACCGATAGCACCGAGACTAGATATGGTGAAACAAGCACCTTGCATTTCTTGCATGCTCAGTCGACGGTTTTTTGCTTTCTCAGTTAGTTCAATGACTTCAGCTGCCAGTTGCCAGATAGACTTTTGNTCGACGTCTCTAACTACTGGCACTAAAAGTCCTTCGTCTGTAGCCACAGCCACGCCAACGTGTATATATTTCTTCTGAATAACGTATTCTGCAGAAGAATNGAGCGAAACGTTGAACTGAGGGTATTTCTGNAGTGCCTTCCCGCATGCNTTTAAAAGAAATGGCATAAAGGTTAACTTGAGNTCTTTTTGTTCCGCCTCTGATTTAAGTTCTTCCCGGAAGGCTTCGAGATCCGTAACATCCGCTTCATCAAACTGTGCCACATGTGGAATAGCAGCCCAGTTTCGATGCATATTCACCGCTGTAGCTTTCTGCAGCTTAGAGCGGGGCACCCGCTCGATTTCTCCAAATTTACTAAAATCGATATCGGGCACCGCACTTGTTAAAGTTCCCTGACCTGCGGGAGCGTTTATTCGACTCTTAACGAATGCATGGATATCTTCTTTCAAAATCCTTGATNTTGCGCCTGTGCCCGNTACCTGTTTCAAATCAGCACCGAGTTCACGTGCCAGTTTCCGAACGGCTGGCCCCGCGTAAACGCGCGGTCCGGACGAAGACGCGTCCACTTCTGGCTCAGAGGTTTGAGTCAACACTGCAACCTGTGGTTCTACTTCAGGAGACCTGGCAGGTGNCTGTTCTTCGTCCACCACTCCAGAGTTTAACGCCTCTGTTGTTTTTTGAGCCTCAATATTAACCTCAGAGCGGCTCGATACCAGGCGAAGAATGGGGGAACCGGTTTTAACTTTGTCACCAAGTGCGAGCAGTAATTCATCAACTTTCCCCGCTACCGGCGCAGGAACTTCCATAGCTGCTTTGTCGCTTTCAAGTGTAATGAGCGCATCATCCTTTGCAATCGAATCCCCAACGGTTATGTGTAATTCGATTACATCCACTTCCTCCTCCGTTCCCAAATCAGGCACTTCAATAACGGCGGATGATGCCTGCTCTGAATCGCCCTCGCCTTTTTCGGAAACCTCTGCTTCCTCTTCGTTAGAATCCTTGTCAATGCCTTTTTGCGAGATACTTGACACATCTGAAGCAGTTGTACTCACCTTTAAGGTGAGTATTTCACTACCAGTGATAACCTGATCTCCCAGGTTTACTGAGATACTCTCAACTATTCCGGCCAAGGGTGCGGGTATTTCCATCGCGGCCTTGTCGCTTTCTAGCACCAATAATGAATCATTCTCAGCAACACTTTGGCCCACTGAAACTAATAATTCAATGACCTCAACTTCGCTAGCTTCTCCTAGGTCCGGAACTGTGATGATTTCAACCGCCAATGAAATTCACTCCTAAGGTAACTTCCGCTTTCATCTCTATAGGCTACCAGTTACTGAGTCAGTGGGTTTACCTTGTTCTTGGGTATGCCCGATTTCTTCATGTAATCCGTAATGGCTNTAGCTGTTAATCCACTGATGCCCTTAAGCTCTGTCAAGGCAGCTAAAACGATAAACTTACTGTCAACTTCGAAAAAATGCCGCAATTTTTCTCTACTGTCACTTCTACCGAAACCATCGGTACCTAGCACTCGGTAAGAATCTGGTACGTATTCACGAATCTGGTCAGAATGGACTTTCATATAATCGGTAGCAGCTATAACAGGCCCACTCTGTCTCTCCAACTGCTGGGTTACAAATGGTGTCTTAGGTTTCTTCTCAGGGTGCAACATGTTTTCCCGCGATACCTCTAGCGCTTCTTTTCGCAACTCATTGAAACTAGTAACACTCCAAACGTCAACGGACACAGAAAATTCTTCACGCAGAGTTTTAGCAGCCTGGCGAACTTCTCTTAGAATTGTCCCACTACCCAGCAATCGTAACCTCAGATTTTTATCTATGGTTTTTGAAACCTGATAATCTTTAGCATCGCTATCTTCGAGCAGATACATCCCTTTGATTATGCCCTCTTCTGCCCCCTTCGGCATCGTAGGCTGCTGATAGTTCTCATTCATAGTTGTGATGTAGAAAAATACAGACTCCATATCCACGTACATCCGTTTAAGCCCGTTTTGAACAATAACTGCCAATTCGTAAGCATAAGCTGGATCGTAATTAACACAATTGGGAATTGTTGAAGCAAGAACATGACTATGCCCATCTTGGTGCTGCAAACCTTCTCCATTGAGAGTCGTACGTCCAGCCGTAGCTCCAATNAGGAATCCCCGTGCCTGAGAATCACCTGCGGCCCAGCATAAATCACCCACTCGCTGGAATCCAAACATCGAGTAATAAATGTAAAAAGGAATTAAAGGGAAATTGTTGACGCTGTAGGAAGTAGCGGCTGCTAACCAAGCGGAAAAAGACCCAGACTCGGTAATACCTTCCTCCAGCATCTGGCCCTTCTTATCTTCTCGATAAAATGCGACCTGATTAGAGTCCGCTGGATCATATAGCTGCCCAACGGCCGAATAAATACCTAATTGACGAAACATGCCTTCCATACCAAAAGTACGAGCTTCATCTGGCACGATTGGCACCACTCTTTCGCCGATTGCCTTGTCTTTACACAAGGTACTGAGCATGCGGACAAAAGCCATGGTGGTTGATAATTCACGATCGCCGCTACCTTGTACTTGGTTATCAAACGCGTCTATTGATGGCACTGTTAAAGCATAGGTACGGGCTCTGCGCTGAGGAACAGGGCCTCCCAATGATTCCCGTACTTTTCGCATGTAGTTAATTTCGAGACTTTTTTCAGGTGGCCGATAATAGGGCACCTCTTCAAGTTTGGCATCCTTGATCGGAATACCAAACCTATCGCGAAATTTCTTAAGGGAATCAATATCCAACTTCTTAACCTGGTGTGCAGCATTCACAGCCTCCGCGGCAGCACCGAACGCGTACCCCTTAATGGTTTTTGCCAAGATCACCGTAGGTTTGCCGTTAGCTTTTGNCGCCTCTACATAAGCAGCATAGACTTTGTAAGGATCATGGCCGCCCCGATTTAGCGCCATGATATCTGCATCGGAAAGATGCTCGACCATTTTTAGTAATTCTGGGCTCTTTCCGAAGAAGTGCTCACGGGTATATGCACCACCTCTGCTTGCATAATTTTGATACTCCCCGTCCACCACTTCATCCATTCGCGCCTGTAAAATGCCGTCTTTGTCAGCCTGAAACAACGGATCCCAATGGCGGCCCCAGACCACCTTGATCACATTCCAGCCTGCTCCACGAAATACACCCTCCAGTTCCTGAATAATTTTACCATTACCGCGCACAGGGCCATCCAAGCGCTGCAAGTTGCAATTTATTACGAAAATTAGGTTATCCAGATGTTCCCGACCGGCTTTACTAATTGCACCNAGCGATTCAGGTTCATCCATTTCACCATCACCAAGAAAGGCCCAGATCTTCCGATCAGATTCTTTCAGGAGATCCCTGTTGGTCAGGTATTTCATGATATGAGCCTGATAAATTGCCTGAATAGGACCCAATCCCATTGAGACTGTTGGGAACTGCCAATAATCTGGCATTAACCAAGGATGAGGGTATGAGGAAAGACCGTTACCATTGACTTCTTGCCGAAAGTTATCGAGTTGCTCCTCCCCAATTCGACCTTCTACGTAAGAGCGTGCGTAAATACCCGGAGAAGAGTGCCCTTGGTAATAAATCAAATCACCTTCATCATCATTATCAGGACCCCTAAAGAAATAATTGAACCCAACATCATAAAGGGTAGCTGCGGAAGCAAAAGTTGAAAGATGTCCACCGAGGTTTGGATTCCGCTTATTGGCTCTCATCACCATNGCCAAAGCATTCCAGCGCACATAACCTCTTATTTGGCGTTCCATAAACATATCGCCAGGCATGCGTTCTTCGTTTTGTGGTGGGATCGTGTTGCAGTANGGAGTATTTACAGCGGCGGAGGATAGGTAATGCCCGTCCCTTATCGCATTGTTCTGAAGCCTACCTATAATATAATGAGCTCGTTCAATCCCCTCCACATCGATGACCGACTTTAGGGCTTCGAGCCATTCTCTGGTCTCTTCCGGATTCGCATCGTCCTGCATGGCTATCGGTTATTCCTATGCTTGCCCAGAGTATCTAGGCGCTATTCGTCGTACAATCTGTAAATAATCTACAAATAATGGGGTATCNTATCGAATTTAACTGCTTTTATCCACCTTAATTCATTCATATATGTAGTATTACTACTTATTTAAAACTATCCGANTATTTTGCAGTATTTATTTTTTTTANATAAAATACAGTAACTTAGTCCAATATTTTTAACACTTTGAATCACCTTTTTTACGAAATAACCAACTCTTTTGTGCCAAAACTACAAAATCCACTACAAATAGGTCTGCTAGGACTACCAAACGCCAATTGTTAGCATTTAGCCCTGAATTTTTGCTGCACAGCCACNATCTGGATCATGTGCATGACCAAACCAGANTCAACACAATAAGCCAAATAGCCTAACTAAACACTATTGGAAATATTTTGGGTCTCCAGCGCGCCTTTGTAACGCTCCCAGTCAAAAAATGGACCAGGGTCTGTCTTGCGCCCTGGAGCGACATCGCAATGGCCTACAATTCTTTCAAGATTCAAATGCGGATATTCAATTAGAAGTAAATTGGTCACCTCCACTAGCGTTTCGTATTGCGAGGGCAAGAATGGCTCGTGATCCGTCCCTTCCAGCTCTATGCCAATAGAGAAATCGTTACAGCTTGATCTGCCATGAAAGCTTGATTCCCCCGCGTGCCATGCCTTCTTATCAAAAGGCACATATTGTGTGACGGTTCCATTTCGATCAATTAATAAGTGTGAAGAAACTTGTAAGTCTGCGATCTCTCTGAAATAAGGATGAGAGTCTGCATCGAGTCGATTACAGAAGAGATCATCTATGCAGCCGGTCCCAAACTTACCGGGGGGCAAACTAATATTGTGGATGATGAGTAAATCTATCTTATCGTCGGAGTTCCTATTACTTTGATTTGGTGATTCGATTTGACGCACCCCGTGAAGCCGGCTGTTGTGAAGAGTAAAAGCCATCGTTGCTTTAGCCTACTTAAATAAATCCATCCTAAAAGTAATGGTATCACACCAAATCCTGCAGAATCGTTGCGAAAATAGGCAGTAAGAATACCAGTAAACCCGACACTTCTTAGTCTGTCACGCAGTAAAACGGGAAGAACCATGATGTAGTCAGCAACTTCCTATTAACACAGGTATAAGCCATAATTTAGCTGATGTTTTCATCTAACGAACAAACGTCCCGCAAAAGTATTGGACAAGGGATGCTCATTGCGAGTTTTTGTCTTGGCTTAATCGCGTTGACAATATTTTTCGATGGCGTTTTGCAAACCCAACTGAACCCTAATAGTGATCCGGACTTTAACGAANGGAATAACGGGACCAGAGAAGTTGTATTAAAAAGAAATCGTCAGGGGCACTATGTCGCCGGCGGAGCTATTAATAGCGTACCCGTTACCTTTTTATTAGACACCGGCGCTACTGATGTAGCTATTCCTGATGCCATCGCAAACAATTTGGGGCTAAATCGAGGTTATGTAGGGCAGGCGGCCACGGCGAATGGAATTATCCGGGTTTACTCAACAATTCTCGATGAACTGAAAATAGGGAATATCCTCCTGCATGATGTTGAAGCCAGTATCACGCCCAGTATGGGTGGCGAAACCATCTTGCTAGGCATGAGTGCCTTAAAACAGGTGGAGTTCATGCAACGTGGCTCAAATCTAACCTTGCGCCAACTTCCAGAATCTTCGATGGAATGAATACGCTAATACCAACGGACATCGAGGCTGTCGTTCGATCTGCTCTCGCAGAGGATATTGGTAGCGGTGATATAACAGCTGGACTGGTTCCCGCTAAAAAGAAAGTAACNGCTAGAATAATTAGCCGAGAAGGAGGGGTACTCTGCGGTGCCCCCTGGGTTACTGAAGTATTCTCCCAACTCGACGATTCAATTGTAATCCATTGGCAACTCGAAGATAGCGACTCTTTCGAGCCCGAACAGATAATCGCAGAACTGACCGGACCCGCTCGTGCAATCATGACCGGTGAGCGAACTGCACTGAACTTTCTGCAATTGTTATCAGGAACAGCGAGCTATACGCGCGGTGTGGTCGCAAGGATTATCCATACTCCAACCGAATTATTGGATACCCGCAAAACTCTACCGGGACTGCGAACTGCTCAGAAATATGCNGTCAGAATTGGTGGGGGTCACAATCATCGTATGGGGTTATTTGATGCCTATCTGATTAAAGAAAATCACATTGCCACCTTTGGTGGAATATCCGAGATTATCTCCACTGCGCGCACATTGATGCCGGGTANATCTGTGGAAATCGAAGTCCAAAACTTGGAACAGCTGCGGGAAGCGTTAGCCGCTGGAGCAGATACAATTTTGTTAGATAATTTTGACATAACGGATTTGCAGGAAGCAGTAGCGATAAATCAGGGTCGTAGTAAGTTAGAGGCTTCTGGTGGAATCGATCAAGACCTACTGGTCAAGATCGCAGAAACTGGCGTAGACTATATTTCTATTGGAGCCCTGACCAAACACTGTCGAGCAATTGATCTATCTCTGCTAATCCAACATGTCCGATGATGTCCAGCACAGTCCTTTATATGAGATACCTCTAGGAGAGAGTATGTTAAAAAAATCTTGTTTAGTAGCTATTAAAGCTTTAACCCCGTGGCTGATTCCTACTCTATTGTTCGGGCATGCTGGCAGCCTAGATATAAATGGCGGTCACTACTATGGTCCTTCCTATCACTGTCATATGTCCGGCTGCGAAATGCCCGACACATTCAATATCGGCCGAGTAGGGAGGGATAGCCTGCTTACCGATTACCGTGACCGGGAAAAATTCTTCAACGAAGATGACTGGTCATTCGAAGAAGATTTCGATGGAGACTGCCAATCCTCACGACAGGAGATGCTTATCCTGACCAGCCGCACGGAAGTCAAATACACCAATCCTCGGAATTGTGTAGTTCGTACTGGCGAATGGCTGGACGAATACACTGGAGAGATTTTCACCGTTGCTGCGCAAATTGACGTCGACCATGTAATACCTCGGATGTATGCCCACACTCACGGTGGTGACCGCTGGATGCCCGAGAAGAAGCTAATGTTTGCCAACGATCCTCTAAACATTATGTTGGTCGAGAGACGAGAAATCCGGCGTAAAAGGGATCGTGGCCCCAACCGGTATTTACCCCGAGACGAATTTCACTGTGTATATGTGCAATTGTGGCAGGCGATCGCCGAGAAATATGATCTACAACTAGAGGCTCGGGACCTCAGTGCTATCAGCCGAATTAAAAGGGATTGNCCTGATATCGAAGAGCAATGAGTTTTTTCCTTTTATTAAAAACTAAAAAAATGCCGAACACTGTTCGGCATTTTTACTGCTCCTTCTAATTAACCTTCTAGCATATCAAGGTGTCAGAATGTTAATTTGCTCCATCCCATTATCCGGATC
The DNA here is from genome assembly GCA_002712055.1 of Gammaproteobacteria bacterium. Lineage (GTDB taxonomy): Bacteria > Pseudomonadota > Gammaproteobacteria > Pseudomonadales > Pseudohongiellaceae > UBA9145. The sequence continues at coordinate 12,588 of PARV01000009.1, forward strand.
AAGCTCGGTATCACCAGTTGGGAAACCATTTTCCGATAAAATATAGGCAATAACATCGGTATACTCTTCAAACATTAGAGAACCCGGATTGTCCGCAGGCATAGTGCCCATTATAGACTCCCAGAGGTAAAGCAGGGGTTGATTATTCCAAGATCTTAAGGTGTCACGATAAAACTGCATGTTATGACAGGTCTTGCATTGTGAATCATAAACGATCTGACCAGAAGTAACTTGAGCTTCGGTGAATACTCCGTCTTTTACGGTCTTTTCTTGCGCTATTCCAGCCTGACTTATTAACAGGCCGATCAACAGACCTCCGCNAACGGCTGTTCTCAACGATACTCTTACCGAGTCTTTCATCAATCATTCTCCTGTAGCACAACGAAGAATCCTAATCTTGTGCCCTTTAAAGATTAAATACTAATACGTTACGGGGCTGGGCCTACCGCGTTTATTTATCCCTTTAAGAAACCGGCGTAAACATAAACCACATTTTTCGCTTAATCAAGTCTAACACCTCGCCTCTATATGCCTGGATACCCAGCGCCGGTTATCTACCCCAATTAGTAATTCGTAGCCCGTTAATTCGTGTGGTCATTAACTAATATGCATTCTTGTATCGGGCCAACATTTTAAATTTATACTCCGTTACTGTAATGTCTCCTGATTTTCGTCATCCTCAGTCGAAACTCTTTTGCCTGGAATAATGTGTTTCTCTGCAGCCCAATCCCCAAAGTCTATTAGTTTACATCGCTTACTACAGAAGGGCCTATATTTGTTTTCCTCAAGCCAAGCAACCTCTTTTTGACAGCTTGGGCAATTTACAGTCTTTGTCGCAGGCTTACTCATTGATTCCCTGTAAGTTGCAAATATTGGTTGTGCAAATCGGCTACTAGAAGCCTCAGCGCCGCCTCGGATTGCTCATTACCAATAATATCGTCAGCCTGCCGTAATCTCGTTTTACGGCCTGTTTGAGAGGCAATGATGGCCTTAATTATCGCTGAATCCCCTCCATCTCGATCTAGAGCCCTCGCTAGCTGGATTTCTTCNCTAACATCTACAACTAAAATTCGGTCAACTAACTTGTGTTGATCAGTTTCCAAAAGCAAAGGTGAAACCAAAAGGCAATACGCCGAGTCACAGGCCCTGATGCTGCTTTGTATAAGCTCAGCGATCAACGGATGCAACAACGCTTCCAACCAGTCTTTCTCANTAGGATTGGTAAAAACTATCTNGCGTAATTGAACCCTGTCCAGGGTGCCATTTTCCGAGAGAATCGTAATACCAAAATGATCCACAATCTGATTAAGAACTTTCGAGCCGGGCAGAACAACTTCGCGAGAAAGATCATCAGCGTCCACGGTGCAAATACCTAAATCTTGGAAACACCGAGTCACAGTGGATTTTCCACTACCAATACCTCCAGTTAAACCAACCACAAACATAGGTAAAGATCCTTAACCGACAAAGGAGCGTAGATAAAAGGAGCTGATTTGGGAGCCCCAAATCAACACAACTAAACCTGATACAGCCAAAAAAGGACCAAAAGGAATCGGCATAGATTTATCTAGCCCTTTAGTTACTATCATAGTAANGCCAAGTATTGCACAGGTTACTGAAGATAGAATTACGATTAGAAATAGACTCTGCCATCCCAACCAGGCACCTAGNGCTGCGAGTAACTTGAAATCTCCGTAACCCATGCCTTCCTTGCCAGTTGCCAACTTGAAGACCCAATAGAAAATCCAAAGTACTAGATAACCTCCNATGGCTCCGAGCACAGCTTCAGTCAGACTAACTCCGAACCCAAGGTCCAGAGTATTTACCAACAATCCAAGCCATAATAGCGGNATGGTAATATCGTCTGGTAATAACTGATGATCGAAGTCTATTAGCGCCAGCACGACCAGCGACCAGACGAGTATCAGAGCTGCTAATGTAAGCCAAGTGGCTCCAAACGTGTAACCCACCAAACCCGAGAGCAGCCCGTTTGCAAATTCCACTAACGGATAACGAGGGGATATCGGCTTCTTGCACTTGAAGCATTTACCGCCGAGGAAAATATAGCTAAGAATAGGAACATTTTCCCNAACCCTGATCTTTTGATTGCACTTCAGACAGTAAGAATCAGGTTTCCACAGATTAAAAACTTCAAACTCTGCAATGGGGTCATTAGGAATGGGTACAGTGTTTTCTATTTCCAGGTAATCGCAACACTGTTGGTTCCAGTCTCGCTGTTTCATGATCGGTAAACGATAAACTACAACATTCAAAAAACTGCCTACTATCAATCCCAGAATCACACAGATTGTAATGAAAAATGTCGGGACCACCGAGAGTAAATCAATTATTGCCATTTTTTCAAAATTTAACGCAAATCTAATTAGTCCATGTTAAGGGAAATCATATTAGCGAGGAAATTCGCATCGTGGTATCTGCCAACTCATCGATTACTCTATCACANTTAAAACTAAATAATTGTGAATTCCGTGGAGCTAAATTTATTTATATCAACAACTTGCTGGCACTACTGAGACTTTATTTAAATAAATATCTATATTTAATTATCTGAGAAGAATATTAGGTCCGAAAACATCTGATCCCCGCTATTCCCTGTCCCCCGCGCTTTCGCACTTCAGTCACATCCGAAACGGTCATGCCACCCAAGGCGTATACCGGCAGACTAACTTGTGCAACCAAAGTTTCAAAGCCCTGCCAGTCAAGAGAATGTCCTTCCGAGTATTTCTCGATGGGTTTAACCGGAGAAAGGTAGACAAAATCAACATCAAGCTTCTCAGCTTGCTTCAGCTCCTGAAGATTATGACAGGACGCACTGAACAAAAAATTATTGGACACAGGTCGTTCGCGCATTTGCATGAGTCGAGCGCTGTTTGCATGAAATCCGACACGGACTTTTAGTTTGGAAAAGGTAGACAAACAGTGATTAAACATCAGTTCCACATCTTTTTGACAACAGATAAATCGTGCGACATTAAACCAGCGTAGATATGTTTCGTCATCTAGATGTGCCTGGCGAAATTGGATGACTTTCACTCCTTGGTCTATTAGGTTCGAAATGGCTTGTTCTACTGCCTTTTCATCCTTCAACTCTGAAGTAATCGCGATAGCTTCAGGTAGTTTCAATAAACGAATTATGGGGGAATTGGCTGGAGGAAAGTCCTTTTCATTCAGATCTGATAGATGTCGCCATTCCACAGGCTGACCTTCCATGCCAGTAGCGTGGCCACGGAACTCATTAATCCTCCAAACATCTAACAAAACTGATTTTTCCGGATAGTGGTAAAGGATTTTTTTGAGCGGAAAACATCGCTTTGGATAAATACCTAGTTCTTCCGAGAACTCTCGTTTTAATCCTTCCACTGCGGATTCACCACTTTCTAATTTTCCTCCCGGAAATTCCCAAAGACCCCCTTGGTGGCTACCAGGATGACGATAGGATATAAGTACTTGGCGATCAGCGTTAAGAATAATGCCTACGACTACATGAGTTGGAATAGTCATTCTGGAATCTATAGCAGGCAGGTGAGTTCAGGTACGATATTCAGCATTTATCCGAACATAATCATGCGATAAGTCGGAAGTCCAGACTCTTTCATTATGTGATCCACGTGCGAGGTCAATGCGAATAGCTATCTCTTCCTGATTCATTTCCAACTGACCAAGTGCTTCTTTATAGTTAGGAGCACGAGCGCCTGCGGCAACAATCTGGGTGTCCCCGAGATAGATTGTGACCGTTTCAATATCGAGGTCTTCCAGCCCGGCACGCCCCACGGCAGCTAAGATTCTCCCCCAGTTAGGATCCGAAGCGAACAATGCTGTCTTTACCAGNGGAGACTCAGCAACGCAATAAGCGACACGTAAACATTCTTGCTCATCCTTGCCCCCGCTTACTTCCACAGTAACAAATTTCGTCGCTCCCTCAGCATCCCTAATTAAGTTAGTTGCAAGTTCTTGAAATATTCCGAACAGAGCTTCTTTAAATACCTCCAGAGCTTCATCTCCGAGATCGGAAATCGTCACACCACTTTGCCCTGTTGCCGTCAACATACAACAATCATTGGTGGAAGTATCTCCATCAACAGTCAATCGGTTGAACGATAAATTGACTGCTTCTTTTAGAAACTGATCTAACCTTTCCTGATCAATTCTCACATCTGTAAAGACAAAACTGAGCATAGTTGCCATTTCAGGTTTTATCATCCCTGCACCTTTCGCTAAGCCAGTAATTGTCACCAATTGGCCACCAATAGAAACTTGTGTAGAACTCAGTTTCGCGCGGGTATCAGTAGTTAAGATACCCTGTGCAGCTGCCTCCCAGTTTGAATCAGTCAACTTATGGAAGACGTTAGGTACATTTTTCATTATTCTTTCCACAGGCAGTTTCTCTCCAATAATACCGGTGGAAAACGGCAGAACCTCCCAAGCACGATTGCCCGCTAAAGCTGCTATTTCTCTACAGCAACTCAGGGCATCTGCTTCACCAGCTTTTCCTGTACCGGCATTGGCATTGCCAGTATTAATAAGGAAAAATCGTATCGATCTTTTGGCTAGGTGATTTCTGGCCACTGTTACTGGAGCGGCGCAAAACGCATTCTGAGTAAACACTCCAGAAACCGTCGAACCATCTGCAATTTCNATTAGTACGAGGTCGAGGCGCTCTTGATATCGGATATTCGCAGCTATGGCTGCCAGTCTTATTCCGGCTACGTGAAAGCAATTTCCTGTTGTTACAGAGCCTACCGCCATCATTGGTTACTCTAATTTGCCGTGGCAAATCTTATATTTCTTACCAGAACCGCAAGGGCAAGGCTCGTTTCTTCCGACTTTAGGAACTTCCCGTACAAAGGGGGTTTGCCGCTGCTCTGCGGCTTCCTGGCTTGCCCGTTCCTGTCCCGCCTTTCTTCCCTTCTGTCCTACTTCCTCAGTATTCGAAGATAGTGCGGAAACAGCCTGGTGCTGATAGTTCACTCGAGCGCGCGCTTTTTCCTGCTCTCGTTGACGTTCAATGGTGTCTGCAGCATCTTCTTGACGGACCTGAACATGACTGAGCACTTTAATCACTTCCTGCTGTAAGTTAATCATTAAGTCCGTAAATAATGCGAACGCTTCTCGCTTATATTCTTGGCGTGGGTTCTTACCACCGTAACTACGCAGGAAGATACCCTGTCGCAAATGATCCATTGTAGCTAGATGGTCTTTCCACAATCCGTCCAGAATCTGTAAGGTGATCTGCTTCTCAAACAAACGAATTTTGTCTCCAACAACCGTCACATTTATCTTCATATTCTCTGGTCAGAATATCCGTAATCTTCTCCTTCAATTGTTCCTCATACATTTGATCATCTTGATCAAGCCATTCCTGCACGGGTTGATTGCTACCAAACTCCGTTTGAATAGCTTGTTCAAGACCTGGAGTATCCCATTGTTCTGGTACACTCTGCGGCGGAATAAAATCATCTACTAACTGATCTGTAACCTCTCTTCGCATATCAGTTAACAATTCCGAAATATCGTCACTAGCCATAAGTTCATTACGTTGGCGATAAATAATAGTCCGCTGATCGTTTGCAACGTTGTCGTATTCAAGTAGCTGCTTCCGAATATCGAAATTGCGGCCTTCCACTTTGCGCTGCGCTTTCTCAATTGAGCGAGTCACCATACCATGCTCTATTGCCTCTCCACGTTCCATCCCAAGCCTTTTCATGAAATTCTTCACGCCTTCTGTCGCAAAAATTCGCAATAAATTATCTTCCATGGAGAGATAAAATCGAGAATACCCAGGGTCGCCCTGCCGTCCGGCCCGGCCACGTAGTTGGTTATCTATCCGTCTAGACTCGTGGCGTTCCGTCCCGACAATGTGNAACCCGCCGGCCTCTATTACTTGGTTGTGACGTTGTTGCCAATCGCCTTTAATTTTTTGAATCTCAGCTTCTTTTGGGTTATCTAATTCAGCAATTTCAGTTTCCCATTTACCGCCGAGAACAATATCGGTACCACGACCTGCCATATTAGTTGCGATGGTGACAGCGCCTGGCCGCCCAGCTTGAGCGATAATCTCAGCTTCTTTTTCATGAAACTTTGCGTTTAGTACTTCGTGTTTGATCTTTTGCTTTGTCAGGTAGTTTGACAGGATTTCTGAAGTGTCAATAGAAGCAGTACCTACCAAAACAGGAGCTCCTTTGTTTTGAATTTTGATAATGTCTTCGAGAATTGCTTCAAATTTCTCATCCATAGAGAGATAAATGAGATCATTCGCGTCTTCCCTGATCATAGGCACATTCGTAGGAATGACCACTACATCGAGGCCATAGATTGACTTGAATTCAAATGCCTCAGTGTCAGCAGTACCTGTCATGCCAGCCAGCTTGNCATAGAGACGAAAATAGTTCTGGAAAGTGGTTGANGCTAGCGTTTGGCTCTCACTTTGAATTTCCAGCCCTTCCTTAGCCTCTAGTGCCTGGTGTAAACCTTCAGAAAGCCGTCGCCCTTCCATAGTTCGACCTGTGTGTTCATCAATAAGAACAATACGTTTGTTTTGAACAATATATTCAACGTCTCTATTAAATAAATGATGAGCTTTAAGCCCCCCATGAATGTGATGCAAAAGTGATAGATTCGTGGCTGCATAAAGTGATTCGCCCTGGCTAAGCAGCTTTTTCTGGATTAACAGCTCTTCCACGTGCTCATGCCCTGATTCAGTCAGTTCCACCTGCCTACTCTTCTCATCGACAGAGAAATGACCTGATTCCTCTGGTATGTAATTTTTGTCCATCATTTCCATCTTGGACTTTTCAGCTTTTATACCTTTTTCCAAGCGCGGGATCAGCTTGTCGATAGCCATATATAATTTCGAACTATCGTCGGCGGCACCTGAAATAATCAGAGGAGTTCGCGCCTCATCGATCAGGATGGAGTCAACTTCATCGACAATTGCAAAGTTAAGCTCGTGTTGCATCTTGTCATCTAGGCGAAATGCCATATTGTCTCTCAAATAATCAAACCCAAACTCGTTATTCGTGCCATATGTAATGGATGATTCGTAAGCGATTTTTTTCTCTTCCGCGGACTGTCCTGACTTAATTACTCCAACCGACAAACCTAATAATTCATATATGGGTCTCATCCAGTTAGCATCTCGTTCGGCAAGATATTCATTAACCGTAACAATGTGGACNCCATTACCAGATAAACCATTAAGATAAGCAGGCAACGTGGCTACTAAAGTTTTTCCTTCNCCNGTTCTCATTTCCGAAATACTGCCTTGATGCANCACTATGCCGCCGATCAATTGCATATCGAAGTGCCGGAGTTCCAATGTCCGTTTACTTGCTTCTCGTACGACCGCGAAAGCCTCAGGCAGTAGAGCATCAAGTGATTCACCGCCATCGGCTAGGCGCTTACGAAACTCCTCTGTTTTCTGCTTCAGCTCTTCGTTACTGAACTTTTCAAACCTATCTTCGAGAGCATTAATGGCTAACACCCTCCGCTCCATTTTCTTGAGCTTTCGAGAGTTACTACTGCCAAGTATTTTGTTAAGTATGTTCATGTCTACGTATTATAGTCATTTAATATATGAATTCAGTTTCGATNGATTCGATACGGGGCATAGCGTATCTATCAATCGGAACGGCAAAAGATCAATCTTTAATAGGGAGTTTATCTGACGGTCCGATGGATATAGGTAGATGGATCCACTACCCGTCCATTCTTATAAACTTCGAAATGTACTTGTGGGCCAGTAGATCGGCCCGTAGCTCCTACCAAGGCTATATTCTGACCTTTCTTGACAATATCGCCAAGGTCAACCAGAAGTTTTTCGGCGNGTGTGTGTCGGGTGGAGTACCCTGCGCCATGGTTTATCTCAATCATCAACCCAAGGAGACACATCGAAATGAGACCCTTTATCCACCGATTGAATACAATGGTTCTGGTATAATTGTGACCTTGACCAACAAAAATAGATTTCATTATTAATGAGTAATTCTAGATAACTTAAGAAATTTGGGGTTACTAACAGTATCATCAATACCCTGCTTCGGGTGATAGAACACTATCTACATTATTGATGCCTTACAGCAACATGGCTGAATNCAGGTTTTTGCAGTCTACAAGTTCCTTAATTTAGCCGTATATTGACCAATTTCAGCGTCCTCGAAGACGTTTTCCCAATCACTGTCAAATCAATAATTTAAAATTTGTCAGCCAAAGAAGCGCAGTAGGGTTAGGCTGCCAACACAGGTTGCATGTAGGAGATGGGTACATTTTTATCTTTTTCAAAACTGACAATTTCCCATGCATCTTCGTTAACTTCTAGCATTCTTAATAAAGCATTATTGAGAGCATGCCCTGATTTGTAACCTTTGAATTCCCCGATAAGACTATTGCCTAAAAGATATAAATCTCCAATAGAATCAAGNATTTTATGTTTTACAAATTCATCTTCNTAACGCAATCCGTCTTCATTGAGAACCTTATAGTCACCCACGGCAATGGCGTTATCCATGCTAGCTCCCAAAGCTAGATTACGATTCCGCAATTCCTCGAATTCATGCATAAAACCAAAGGTTCGAGCTCTACTGACTTCTTTTACAAAGGATGTGCTGGAGAAATCGATGGTAGCGGTTTTGGTATATTTTTTGTAGACGGGATGGTCATAGAGCAATGTATAACTAACTTTAAAACCATTGAAAGGCTCCAGGCTTACTTTTTTGTCNCCCTGTTCAAGAGTAATTTTACGTTGAATCTTAATAAATTTCTTGAGTTCCGATTGTTCTTCGATTCCAGCGGATTGAATGAGAAACACAAAAGGGCCAGCACTGCCATCCATGATTGGTACTTCGGGAGCACTAACATCCACATAGGCATTGTCTATACCCAACCCCGACATAGCTGACATTAAGTGTTCTATAGTCGAAATCCGTACATCGCCTTTCACCAGTGTGGTAGAAAGCGTTGTGTCACCTACATTAGAGGCACGAGCTTCAATCTGAATAGCTGGATCCAGATCCACTCTCGTAAATATAATACCTGTGTTAACGGGAGCAGGCCGGAGGGTGAGATAGACTTTCTCACCGGTGTGTAACCCGACACCTGTTGCGCGAATTACGTTTTTAAGTGTTCGTTGGTTCAGCATTGGTTTTGGTTGCGGCCTTTCTTATTATATCTCTACCATATAGAGTTGCAGAGCAGCACAAAGTTTCCAGTAAATGTGAAAAATTAAGTCCCAATCTCCACTTTCAACCTATATAACAAAACAGCGCCATAGTATCAAAGTTGTATGAATATCCCAATATCAGGGCACTTTAACAAGCACTGGGAACGGTATTCTCAACCTATTGCATCTCGATTATAGGGACAAAAAAAGCTGGATAAATGCACCGAAGTTCTCTTTTGCCCAGCTCNTCTGTTCGCCCCTCTAATCNGCCTGACGCCGCAGGAATGCTGGGATATCAAGATAGTCCATATCGGCTCCAGTATCCANCGCCTTTGCCGTCACGTGAGTACGGTCTGCAGCTTCTTGATTCCGCATAATTGCGGGTCGGTCGAGTTCACTGTAATCCGTAACGGCTGTAACCTCCGTATTATCAACGACTTTCATGGGCCGCCCATGTTGGCTACCAAGCCCTGTCGCGACAACGGTAACCCGCATTTCTTCATCCATGTCTGGATCAATGACCGTACCAACCACCACGGTGGCATCATCTGACGCAAACTCTTCAATAGTATCACCGACCTCGGAAAATTCTCCTAGCGACAGATTTTCGCCCGCCGTTATATTAACCAATATACCGCGCGCACCTTGTAGATTCACATCCTCCAACAATGGTGACCTAATAGCCGATTCCGAAGCTTCTCGAGCTCTATCTTCGCCGCACGCAANGCCAGTTCCCATCATAGCCATACCCATTTCGGACATAACTGTCTTAACGTCAGCAAAATCAACGTTAATATGGCCTGGATGCATGATCAAGTCAGCAATACCCTTTACTGCGCCTAGCAAGACGTCATTGGCAGCTTTAAATGCCTCTAATAGTGAAGCTTCCTTACCAAGAACATCCAGCAGCTTCTCATTCGGTATAGTGATCAGCGAATCGACATGCTCTGATAATTCCGCTATGCCTTTCTCAGCAATTGTAGCCCGTTTCTTTCCTTCAAAAGGGAAAGGTTTCGTGACTACCGCTACAGTGAGAATACCCATCTCTTTTGCCACTTCTGCAACTATCGGAGTTGCTCCCGTTCCAGTCCCCCCACCCATACCGGCAGTGATGAAAACCATATCACCACCCGACAGAATGTCAGCTATCTCATCTCTATCCTCAATGGCTGCTTGCCTTCCAATTTCAGGATTCGCTCCCGCNCCCAATCCTTTAGTTATATTACTTCCCATTTGTAGAATTGTTTTTGTCTTGAGATTATTAAGTGCTTGGGCATCAGTGTTCGCACAGATAAATTCCACACCGTCTACTTCATTAGTGATCATATGATGGACAGCATTACCACCGCCNCCACCCACACCTATGACTTTAATCACGGCGCTTTGTGGAACATTTTCGACTAATTCAAACATNTAGCCCCCTNGCAATTAAGAATTCATTCACTAGCATCTATTGTTGACTGTTAATTTAAAAATTCCCCTGAAACCAATTTTTGACTCTATCCACAATACGCACCTGTGGCACTCGCTTCGAGNCATTACCGTCTCTTTCCTGNATTTGCTTTAGTCCGTAGAATAATAGACCCACGCCAGTTGAATAAATTGGGTTTCTTACAATATCGGCTAGTCCATTCACATTATGAGGGGCTCCAATTCGGACTGGCGCATGAAAAATTTCTTCAGCCAAGTCAACAACACCCTCCATCTTGCTGGAGCCTCCAGTTAGGACTACTCCAGCTGCTAATAAATTTTCAAACCCACTCCGCTGCAATTCGGCTTGGACAAGTGTAAATAATTCGTCATACCTCGGCTCCACTACTTCTGCCAAGGCTTGGCGTGACAATTCACGCGGCGGTCGATCACCTACACTTGGCACTTTTACAGTTTCAACTGGACTCGCGAGTTGGGTTAGCGCGCATGCATACTTGATCTTTATTTCCTCTGCATTCTCAGTAGGAGTTCTGAGTGCCATCGCAATATCATTAGTAACTTGATCGCCTGCAATTGGAATCACACCCGTATGTCTAATAGCGCCTTCCGTGAAAATTGCGATATCAGTAGTACCGCCGCCGATGTCAACCAGACATACTCCCAACTCTTTTTCATCTTCAGTTAATACCGCATAACTGGACGCTAATTGCTCTAGAATAATTTCATCCGCTTCCAAACTACAGCGCTTGATACACTTTTCAATGTTCTGGACCGCGTTAATAGCACACGTAACCAGGTGTACCTTAGCCTCTAGTCTTACGCCGGACATTCCCAAGGGTTCCTTGACTCCTTCCTGGGTATCGATGATGTATTCCTGGGGCAAGATATGAAGTACTTTCTGGTCTGCTGGTATTGCAACTGCCTGTGCTGCATCAATAACTCTCTCAATATCCGGTTTCATCACTTCGCCATCCCTAATAGCGACAATACCGTGGGAGTTCATGCTACGAATATGGCTTCCTGCAATACCTGCATATACTGAATGAATTTGGCAACCGGCCATTAATTCAGCTTCCTCTATAGAGCGCTGTATAGATTCAACAGTCGACTCGATATTTATTACTGTGCCTTTCTTCAGGCCCCTTGATTGATAGCTACCAATACCGACAATATCTAGACTATTGTCCGGTTTGATCTCGCCCACGATTGCCACTACCTTCGACGTACCGATGTCGAGCCCAACAATTAGGTTTTCGCCGACCGCTTCATTCATTGCCAGCTATCTCCAATTAACTTTCGGCTCATANGAAAAATCAAGTTTGCTCATAATCATCGGATCGCAACTCCTGCCGTGTTCTGATGCGTGCTCTGGATCGCCATCCCATTTTCGTACCTCAAGTCGATCGACCTATACCCTGCTGTCTGCGCCACTGGTTGACCAACATAGAATTCAACAAAAAGTTGCAGTTTCTCAAATACATCGGTGCGGCCTGCGGTCACTTTCAGCTGATCATTTAACTCGAGCTCCCAACTACCTCTAGAACTGAGAGTTAATCCTGTTAAGCGCAAACCAGAGGGAAACAGCANCTGACTAATACCCTGATACTGTTTCATAACCCGTATCTGGGATTGCTCGGGACCTTTTAATAAGGGCAAGGAAATTAACCTTTCTGTACCGATTGGTTTAAATACTTCTCCATTCTGATTGAGTAATAACAAGCTATTCCATCGCGCTATAGCAACTTGTTCGGTGAGATGCAAAGAAATACTNTCAGGCCACAATTTTTTAATAGTTGCTCGCTGGACCCACGGATGTCGTTCTAAATTCTTCTTAACACCAGCAATATCAAAATTAAAAAACCCNGCGTCCATATATTCTGCCAACAACGCGCTAATCTCTTCTTCACTTACATGTTGCCATTGATTCTCAATTCTTATTTTGGATATTGGCCTGTTTATAAACTCAGTGACACTATAGAAATTTTGTTGTACCAATAAGCCGAGACATAGTAGTAGGAAACTTGTCAGCACCAAAAATATAACGTTACGATTCAAAGGCTTAGGTAACCTATTATTTGTACTAGAAATCCTGCTCATTGCACGAATTCCTGATCGTTTTGACATNTCCCCATCGGATTGATTCACTTTATATCCTGCTTTAAGTTTACTTCTAATATCCTTAATAATAATTCATCAAAATCTATACCTATCTTCTTCGCGGACATAGGAACAAAACTATGATTCGTCATGCCAGGCACGGTATTAAGCTCTAACAGAAAAAATTCACCTTCGCAGTCCTGCATAACATCCACCCGGGCCAATCCTGCGCAACATAAGCTTTGGTATGCATTTCTGATTAATAGCTCAAGTTCCATTTGTTTTTCCGCACTTAGTTCCGGCGGACAAATAATTCGTGAATTTTCATCTTTGTACTTAGCCTCAAAGTCAAAGAAATCTCTATCCGTTTCCAATTGAATTGTCGGGAACAACTGATCTTCCAGTACAGGCGTCGATAATTCCTTTCCTTCAATGTATTTCTCTGCCATTACTTGTTTATCAAATTTCAAGGCTGCCAAGTACTCCTCTTGNAAATCTCCTGCGTTATCCACAATTGAAATTCCTAAACTGGAGCCTCCGTTAACTGGTTTCACGACTGTTCTACCAAACTTATCGATTACACCCTGCCAAGCAACTTGATCATTGAGAACAACGAAATCAGCTGTATTCAAACCCAATTTTTGCCAAATCAGTTTGCACTTAACCTTATCCATAGCAAGAGCAGATGCCAGAACATGACTCCCGGTATAGGGAATACCCATCGTCTCAAGCAATCCCTGAATGACACCGTCTTCTCCCCCCTTACCATGTAACATGTTAAACACCAAGTCAGGCTTCACTTTCGTTAAGTCACTGATGATATTGTCACCTACATCAATCACCGAACTTTGCACACCAAGTCTCTGTAATCCACAGTACACGGCATGGCCACTTCTCAGAGATATTTCACGTTCTGCTGACAGTCCCCCTTTGAGCACGACTACATGCCCTAATTTAGCTAGTATTTCCTCTCTATTTATCGTTCTCATGGGCTATTTTCTTAACTAAAGAGCACAATTTCTTCTTTAAAAATCAACAAATTACTAGTTAGCAAAACCCTTTGTTAGCTAGTTCCTTGGCAAGTAATCCGACACTGCCTGCTCCTTGTGTAATCACCTTATCTCCCGGCTGGAGTAGGTCCTTTAAAATTTCGTGTACATCCGATTCTTTTTGGACATATAGCGGGTCAACTTTCCCCCGCAGACGAATACTTCTACATAGGCTCCTCGAGTCTGCACCAGCAATTNTTTTCTCTCCNGCTGAATAAACCTCCAGCAGGAGCAGAACATCGACGTCAGAAAGCACTTCTACAAAGTCCTCGTAAAGGTCCTTGGTCCGGCTATAACGATGCGGCTGATAAATCATTACTAGCCGGTGATTTGGCCAACCTTCNCGCAGAGCTTTAACGGTTGCGGCCACTTCAGTAGGGTGATGACCATAATCATCGATCAAGGTGATCATTCCATCTCTTATAGGGAACTCCCCCTGTACTTCAAATCGCCTCCCCACCCCAGAAAAATTCTTTATTCCGTTGCGAATGTCCTTGTCGCGTATTCCCTCGTCCGTGGCAATAACAATGGCAGCAGCAGCGTTTAGCGCATTGTGCCTGCCAGGAATGTTCAATTTGATTTTCAGCGGGTTTTTCCTACCAGGTCTTTTTACTTGAAATACGGTGACTCCTTCCTTTTGTATCAGGTTAGTAATCCTGAAATCTGCATCTCTAGAAAATCCGTAGGTGAGTTTCGGTCTAGACACCTTNGGGAGGATTTGTCGTACAGCCGGATCATCAATACAGAGCACCCCTAATCCATAAAACGGCAAATTATGAAGGAAATCGACAAAGTATTTCTTGAGATTTTCGAAATCCCCTCCGTAAGTACTCATGTGATCCGCTTCGATATTAGTTACTACTGTAACCATCGGCTGGAGATGCATAAAAGAAGCATCACTTTCATCCGCTTCAGCAACTAGATAACGACTTTCTCCAAGCTGAGCATTGGTGCCGGCGCTATTTAACAAGCCACCAATAACAAACGTAGGGTCAAATCCACCTTCTGCCAATATTGAGGCGACAATACTGGTAGTCGTAGTCTTTCCATGGGTACCAGCAATAGCGATGGAGTGACGGTATCGCATGAGTTCAGCTAACATTTCTGCCCGAGCTATCAGCGGCTTGGACTGAGTTCTAGCTGCCTTGAGCTCCGGGTTCGTTCTCTCAATGGCGGAAGAATAAACCACCACATCTGCGCCATTCATATTCTTCGCATGGTGTCCTATGTGTATCTTGGCCCCCATTGTTATTAATCGCTTGGTATTCGAAGATTTACGAATGTCGGAACCAGTGATCTTGTAACCTTGGTTTAACAGAACTTCAGCAATGCCACACATTCCGGCCCCCCCAATACCAACAAAATGTATTCTCCGAATCCGTCGCATCTCTGGGATCACGTGCAACTTCTCAGGAACCGACATTTGCAAGCTCCATACACTCAGTAACAATTACATCGCTAGCATTGCAAACAGCCATCGTTCTAGCCCTCTTGCTGATATCGAAAAGTTTATCCCTATGGCTATTCAGATCTCTTACAATATCTAAGACTGTCTCAGGGGATAGTTCCGCTTGACTAATCAGGTAGGCTGCATGTTTTTGAGTTAACCACCTAGCATTTAATGTTTGTTGTTGGTCCCCGTGATAAGGGTAAGGGATTAATATTGATGCACGACCTACCGCAGCAAGCTCACTGACTGTAATAGCACCGGATCGGCAGATAACCAGGTCAGCCCATTCATAGGCTTNCGCCATATCTTCAATAAATGGTACTACTCTAGTTTTTCTAGTGTTTNCCCGTTCAAGCAGTCCTAATGACCGATAAAGTTGCTTAGTCTCCTCAAATGTGGCACTGCCTGCCTGATGAAATACGTTCGGCCTATTAGTTTCATGCCAACTTATCAGCATTTCTGGTACAACTTTATTAATCGCTGCTGCTCCTTGACTCCCACCCAGAACGAGAATATTCAGAGGTCGNTTCTCATTCAGATGCTCCAGGGTAATTTCAGCCTTATTTAAACAAACAATAGTATGTCGCAAAGGATTTCCGGTAAATTTGACCCTGCTACTCGTACTGAAAGTGCCAGGAAATGCCTCTAACACGCGATCTGCAAACTTGGCTAGAATCCTATTGGTTAATCCCGCCACAGCATTCTGTTCATGAATCAACAATGGTTTCCGCAGTAGTTTGGCTGCGAGAGCTGCTGGCCCGCATACGAAGCCGCCCATTCCGAGAACGCAGTGCGGTTTCACCCGATTTATAACGCCAATAGATTGAGCAAAGGCTCTCAGCAACATAAAAGGAGCAAGTGTTTTATGAAGCAAGCTAGAACCTCGCAGCCCTCTCACCGATATGCGGTGTAATATGTATGGAGTGCTTTTTAATAAGTCATTCTCCATTCCCCGGGGAGTACCCANCCATTCAACATGTACTGACCGACTTGTTAAAGCATCCGCTATGGAGAGCGCAGGAAACACATGCCCACCAGTTCCCGCAGCCATCATTAACACAGTTAATTTCTGGGTAGTCACGATAGCTAGCCTTTTCTGTGATTTATTGCAGCCCGATTCGGCTGGTCACCTACTAAGCATTCCGTTTCGTATTGAATCCGCACTAACAATGCAATCATGAACCAGCTCACTATTAAACTAGCTCCCCCATAGGACAAAAATGGTAGCGTCAATCCCTTGGTCGGTAATAGTCCAATATTGACCCCAATGTTTATCATGGCTTGTCCAGCAAACAAAAAGGCCAGCCCATAACTAAGGAATGCTGCAAACAAGTTGCCTTTATTTTCGGCNGCTTTACCGATAGCAAACGCATAGAAAATTAGGAGACAAAACAGTCCAACTACGAATGCAACTCCAATCAAACCTAACTCTTCTCCGATAATAGCCAAAACAAAATCGTTATGAGCTTCAGGAAGAAAATAGAGTTTCTGGATACTGTTGCCGAGACCAACACCGAGNAGCTCCCCACGGCCGAAAGCGATCAAAGCCTGAGTGAGCTGATAACCACCATCGTTAACATATTCAGCCGCCCAAGGATTAAGGTAGGACGAAAATCTTACAATCACATAGGGCTTACTGAATATAAGGTAAATTACACCTCCTAAAAATACCAGAAGCATAAATATGAATCGGTGCAACTTAGCACCTGCAAGAAAAATCATGCAGAAAGCCGTGAGTACGAGAATTATCATAGCCCCATGATCAGGCTCCAGTTGAAGTAAGGCAGCAGCGGCTCCAACCAATAGCAATGGTTTAAGAAATCCCGACCATTTTTCTCGAACTTCTTCCAAATGTCGCTCCAGGAACGCAGCCAGATAGATCACGATGAAAACCTTTGCCAACTCCGAAGGTTGGAGATTAAATAAACCAAGATCAATCCACCGTGCGCTGCCGTTTACAATCTTCCCAACTCCCGGNAACAGTACCANTATCAAAAGTACGTAAGAGCCCATTAACAAGAACCAGCTCGATTTTTGCCAGAAGCTGATGGGAACATATAACGTGAATATCAGAGTGGACAAACCAATTAGCGCAAAGATACCCTGTCGTCTGAAATAATAAAAAGGATCTGCATATTGTCCATTCGCCACTTCTACTGATGCGGATGTCATCATCAGCAGTCCGCTGACCAGCAGCAAACAGCTAATCAGAAGGAGAGGGTTCAACGATCTAGTGTTCGTTAAACAAACCTTTTTCTCGATTGCAGCGCTTTCCATAATCACTACAGACGCCCAACAGATTGCATGAAAGCTTGACCACGGGCTTNGAAATTTTGAAACATATCGAAACTGGCACAAGCTGGTGAAAGAAGAACTGCATCCCCCGGGACGGCGTGCTCAAACGCAACTGANACGGCATCTCGCATATCGTCTGCGAAGTAGATCTTAATATCTTTATTAAAATTTTCTGCTATCTCAACAGCATCTTGACCAATTAGGATCACTTCTTTGCCCCAACGATTGATCATAGGGACTAGCGGCCCAAAATTCGCTCCTTTACTTATTCCACCTGCAATCAGCAAAACATGCCCTTTTATGATCTGACCCAATCCTTCAACCGCAACTATAGTGGCACCTACATTAGTGCCTTTTGAATCGTTGTAGAAGTCAACCCCTCCTATGTTCGCTACCCACTGGCATCGATGGGGTAATCCCTCAAATTCCTTTATTGCAGCCTTAATAAATTTCATATTAATGTCCAGCGCCATAGCTAACCCCACAGCTGCTAGCACATTTTTAATATTGTGTTGACCAAATACCTTCANTTCATTAACAGATACGATTTTTTCAAACTGAAAAGCCAAATATTGATCCCCGCCCTCTTCTAGTAATCCCAGGCCATTCACTTCTGGGCGACTAAACCCAAAGTCTCTGATCGGCACGCCGAGCTCCTGTCGTGGATAGCTGTACTCGTCATCACGATTAATCAAGGCTTGTTTACAACCGTTAAAAACTCGTAATTTAGCCTGGTGATACTCTTCTATGCTTTCATACCTATCCATATGGTCCGGACTTAGATTCAGAATTACTGCAACTTCCGCGCCAAGCCTTTCAGTGGTTTCCAACTGGAAGCTAGATAACTCGATCACATAAAAATCTTTCTTTCCTTCTCTTAGTAAATCCAGTACAGGCTTGAAATTAGCGCCGTCAAGGTTTCCACCTAACCCACACTTTTTGCCAGCCCTTTCCAGAATTTCCGCTAAAATAGCTACAACGGTGCTTTTACCGTTCGATCCTGTGACGCCTATGATGGGCGTCGTCACCGACTTAGAGAAAATATCAATATCTCCAGTTATCGGCACACCGGCACGCTTGGCTTCAAGAATTTCCGATGTCTTTAAACTCACTCCCGGGCTTACTACTAGATCACTCGCATTCTTAAGGGTGTTAAGAAAAAACCCACCGAGTTCAAATTCTACGTTAGGCAGCTGTTGTTTTAGCTCCAANAGACCTGGAGGGTTGTCCCTACTATCGACGACTTTGAATCTCTTTCCTTTCGACGCGAAATATTTAGCACAGGAGAGACCGGTGCTCCCCAATCCAACAATTACACTAACAGGGTTTGAAGATTCGTCCACCACCTACCTTTTATNCCATACCTGCTCAACGCAGCTTCAATGTTGCCAACCCGAACAGAACTAACATGACGGTTATGATCCAAAACCTTACAATAACTCTAGGTTCGGGCCATCCTTTTAATTCAAAATGATGGTGTAGTGGAGCCATACGAAATATTCGTTTTCCGGTTAGCTTAAAAGATGCGACCTGCAGGATTACTGATGCAGTCTCCATTACAAAAACACCGCCCATGATGAATAGGACTATTTCATGCCGGGAGACAATCGCCATTACACCCAGAGCCGCTCCCAATGCCAAAGCGCCTACGTCTCCCATGAAAATCTGTGCTGGGTATGTGTTAAACCATAGAAAACCCATACCCGCGCCAACCAGCGCTCCCGCAAATATTACCACCTCCCCAGAACCAATTACGTTCGGAATATTGAGGTATGCGGAAAACTCACTATGCCCCGCAAGATAAGAAATAACACCAAGAGCACCACCTACCATTACAGTGGGCAGAATAGCNAAACCGTCAAGACCATCAGTCAAATTGACTGCGTTGCTAAAACCTACGATGACGAAATAACTAATCACTATATAGAAAATACCTATATCGATAGCAATGTCTTTAAAAAAAGGCACGATGTATTGTGTCTCCACGGGGCTCAATGCAGTGTAATAAAGCACTATGGCTGCGGTAAGACCTATGACTGACTGCCAGAAATATTTCCACCGTGCAGACAAGCCAGTGGGGTCTTGTTGGAAAATTTTGCGATAATCGTCAACCCAACCAACAACGCCGAACAATATCGTAACCAGCAGAATAGTCCACACATAGTGATTGGTAAGATCCGACCACAATAAGGTGCTCAATGCGATAGTGATTAGGATCAAGGCTCCTCCCATAGTTGGGGTTCCAGCCTTGCTAAAATGGNTCTCAGGCCCGTCCTCTCGGACCACCTGCCCTATCTGATGGTAGTTAAGCCGTCGTATCATTGAAGGACCGATAATCAACGAGACGCCAAGAGCAGTTAGAATACTAAAAATTCCTCTTACCGTGATGTATTGGAGAACGGTGAAGTTATTATCAAACTGTATTAAGTAATCCGATAACCAAACCAGCATTATTCGCCCTCGCTGAAAGTCAATTCGTTAACTACTGTTTCCATNTGTGTGCCACGTGACCCCTTTATAAGAAACACTGTTTCATTGTTCGCGATCTCTTTGCNCGCGTTAAGCAGATCATTTTTGCTAGTGAAGTGTCTCGCTCTCCTCCCGAAAGCTTGAACTGCAAATTTAGCCTGCTCGCCCACTGCCCAAAATTCGTCAACTCCTGCAATAGCCGCATATTTGCCTACTAGCATATGCGCTGAAACAGAATTCTGCCCTAATTCCTTCATATCACCGGCAACTAGGATTCTCAGACCACTGAACCCCATTAACACATCGATTGCCGCAAAAAAAGAATTCGGACTGGCATTGTATGTATCATCAATTAACTGACCATCAAATATTGTTCGTTTAGCTTCCAGTCTTCCTTTAATCGGACCTAAATTCGCTAGGCCTATCTCAACATCTTCCAATGTCGCGCCCGCCTCCATTGCAGTACTTGCCGCTGCCATAGCATTACTAACATTATGGCAACCTAGCAGCCTCAACCGTAGCCTACGTTGGCCAACTGGACTATTTAACGTAAAAGATACCAGGCCACTATTTCCAATCAGCACTTTACTAGCAAAATATTTCACAGAAGTGTCGCTACTACATGCACTAAACAAAACTACTCGCCTAGAGTTTGCGCGTTCTATCCATTGGCCCACATTGGGGTCCATCGCATTCAGGACTATAGTACCCTGTGCTGAGACACTATCTATGATTTCGCCTTTGGCTTCTACGATTCCTTGCAAGCTTCCAAAACCCTCAATGTGAGCTGAACTAGCATTGGTTATCAAAGCGATATCTGGAAGCGCTTTATCAGCACTGAAAGTTATTTCACCTGCATTGTTCGCACCAATTTCAATAACTGCAAATCGATGGCTTTCATTCAATTCAAGTAACGTTAGAGGAACTCCAATCGTATTGTTCAGGTTCGCATAAGTAACTAGTGTATTGGCTCGGTTACTGACTACCCGGTGGATCATTTCCTTGACGGTTGTCTTACCTTGACTGCCGGTAAGAGCTATTACTTTGGCTGAGCTCTTCAGTCGGTTTAATTTCGCGATCTCCCCCAGNGCTGCATGAGTATCGGATACTCGCAACATCGGACAATCTATATCCAATTCCTTGGATACGATCGCTCCCGATGCCCCCTTGGTTATCGCCTCTGATACAAAATCATTGCCNTCGAACCTATCGCCTCTTAAAGCTAAATACATATCNCCTCGAGTGAGCGTCCGGCTATCAGTGGATAGTTGAGANAATGCAATATCCCCNCCAATGAGTTCACCATCTAATTTTTGAGCAAGTGCAGATAAATTAATCATTTCTATCAAACCTTCTAACCCTAATCAGTTACTGATACTTCGGTTCTGTAAAGCAAGCCGTACCTGGTTTGCATCGCTGAATATGTTCTTGTTACCTCCTACGTCCTGGTAAGTTTCATGTCCTTTTCCTGCCACCAGTACTAGATCGCCGGGTTTCGCATTCTGTATTGCATAATCTATTGCCTCCGCCCTGTCCCTTATTACTTTGACNGCTGACGGATTTCGGGTTCCACTGAGGATATGTTGAACTATTTCCTCTCCTTGTTCATTCCTAGGGTTATCATCGGCAATAACTAGTTGATTNGCGTTTTGTTCTGCGATCTCGCCCATTATCGGGCGCTTCCCCTTATCTCGATTCCCTCCNCAACCGAAAACGCACCAGATGTCGCCATCGAAGTGATCGCGCANCGCAAGCAATGCACTCCTCAACCCTTCTGGTGTGTGTGCATAATCTACCAAAGCAGTTATTTCTTGGTCATCACCAATTATCTCCATACGCCCTGTTACAGGTTTCAAGTTAGAGATATTTTTGAAGAGCTCGCCCAAGTCAAGCTCTTGTTTACACGAAAGATAATTAACAAGGGTAGCAACAGTAGCNAAAAGATTGCTGAAATTAAAATAACCAATTAGCCTGCCACAAACATGACCCATTCCCGCAGGGGTGACTATATCGGCTTCAAGACCCTTGCGGTTAAGTGACAGGTTCTCGGCGTAAACATTAGCTTTTGGATTTCTAATACTGTACGTAACAACATCCACCTCTTTTTCAATGTTGTTAAGAATGGACAAACCATAAGGGTCATCTAGGTTGATAATCGCGCAACGAAGATCTTCTCGTGTAAACAATTTTTTCTTATTCTCGGCGTAAGCTTCCATACTCCCATGATAGTCAAGGTGGTCCCGGGTGAGATTGGTGAATATGGCTGTGTCGAACCGNACAGCCTCGACCCGTTTCTGGTGTAAGCCAACTGAAGAGACTTCCATAGCTACCGNGCCTATGCGATCTACTGCCATTTCAGCTAAGGCCTTCTGGGTAAAGACCGCATCTGGTGTAGTTAATTGAGATTCATTCAATTCACCACAAACACCGTAGCCTAAGGTNCCGATAACCCCGCATTTGTGGCCAAGGCCTGTGAGTGATTGCGCAATAAACTGACTGCAACTGGTCTTACCATTAGTGCCNGTAATTCCGAATACATTAAGTCTCATGCTAGGTCGCGAGTAAAACCGTGCAGCAATTTCACTGATCTTGGCAAAAAGGTTATTTACAGCGATTATGGCAACGCCTCGATCAACCCTAAAGCCCTCCCAACCACTTCCGGATTCAACCAATACTGCAACACAGCCTAATTTCAAAGCTTTATCGATATAGTCCCGAGCATCGTGATTACGTCCGAAGCAGGCCAAAAAAATATCCCCCTTCGTCAGCAACCTGCTATCCATCTGGATACCTGTAATTTTTACATTGAATTCCTTAGGTAAAGGATTAGGTAAATCGACCAAACCATTGATCAAGTCAAGAAGGGATGCGTTAGGATTCAATTTCTCCGCCGTATTCATAATTTAATTGGGGAAATCTCCATCGTCCGATCCGCTGGAATATCGTCCGGCGCAATATTCAGTATACGCATAGCACCAGTTACTATCTTGGAAAATAATGGAGCGGCCACCTGCCCCCCATAATGTTCTTCACCCTTTGGCTCGTTTACTATAGTGACAACCACTATTTGCGGATCCGATGCAGGAGCTAGTCCGACAAAAAGTGAATTATGCAAATTTTCCTCATAGCCGAACTTTCCCACCACATGCGCAGTACCTGTTTTACCTGCCACTGTGTAAAAAGGCACTTTAGCCTCCACAGCTGAACCTCCGCGGCTAGAATCCACCACAGTTTTCAGGATCTCCAATACTTGATTGCTGATCGTTTCGCTTAATACCCTTTCACGAGGTAAATCTGCTATCGCTTCTTCACTAAGCTTAAGCAACGAAACAGGTTTGCGAATTCCACCATCAGCTATAACCGAATAGGCTTGAGCAAGTTGCAATGCTGATGATGACAGTCCGTAACCAAAGGAAAGGGTTGCCGTTTCAATGCGGCTCCAGCGCCGCAGATTAGGCAATATCCCGCTACGTTCCCCCGGAAAGCCAGTTACGGTCGCTTGTCCAAATCCTACCCTATCCAGCACGTTACGGATTGGTTCGGCCCCAATTTGCAATGCTATCTTGCTGGACCCGATATTACTGGATTTGGTAATGATCTTTTCGACAGTCAATGTGCCATAGTCGAACAGATCCTTAATTTCATCAGCTCCTATCATCATCCAACCGGGGCTTGTTTCCACTATTGTTTCTGGAGTGTAAAACCCCGACTCAAGTGCGGCTGCAATAGTAAATGCTTTTATGGTAGAACCCGGCTCAAACACATCAGTGATAGCGCGATTCCGTAGTACGCTAAAATCAGTGAAGTCCGATTTGTTATGTGGGTTGTATGAAGGTTGATTAACCATAGCAAGTACTTCACCAGTACTCACATCCAAGACCACCACAGAAGCAGCCTTTGCGCGTCGAGTAATGAACTCTTCTTTAAGCTCCCGGTAGGCGATATTCTGCAATCTGAAATCGATACTAAGTTCCAGATTTTTACCAGGCTGAGCCGTTTCTAAAGTGTTCAATTCTTCAATAATGTGCCCGCGACGGTCTATCATAACCTGACGTCGGCCAGGAACACCGCGCAGCCAATCGTCATAAGTTAATTCGAGCCCTTCCTGGCCAATATCATCGATATTGCTGAAGCCAACTAGGTGAGCCGTAACTTCTCCTTGGGGGTAGAATCGCTGATATTCAAGCTGAGTATAGACGCCATCGAATTCACTGAGTATTTTTTCAGCATCAGCTGGTGGCAACTGTCTTTTTACATAGAGAAATTGCCGTTCCGTTACGTTTTGCTCAATGCGGCCGGTGAGAGCTTCGGCATCCAACTCAAGTTTCTCGGCTAAACGATTTATGACCCGAGCTTCTCCAACAATTTCACCTGGATTTACCCAGATTGACTTAACGGGCGTGCTGACTGCAAGCGGTTCACCGTTTCGGTCCGTAATTAAACCCCGGTTAGCTACCAAGGGTACTGTTCTAATCGTACGGTCATCTCCTTGTCCCTGAAGGAAGTCTCTTTCAAGAATATGCAAAGTACCGACTTTCCAACCAATGGCCATAACGCAGAGCAACATAACAGCCAATACGAGATAAAGTCGCCAGAATCGGAAAATGGACGGGGTTTTACTCTCGGTCATATTCCACCATTACAATTTTCGATAGCTCAGGTACTTGCATCTGCAGTTGCTCGGCAGCCTTTTGGTCAATACGTCCTTCCACACCAAACGTACTTTGTTCTATCAACAGCTGGCCCCATTCCGTTTCGAGTTGATTGGATTGATCCTTCAGTTCCTGAAGTTCGTTAAAAGCAAATCGACTTTGATGGGTTGTGTAGACAATCGATAATCCTGACCCGAGCACAGCAACCAGTAACATCACTAGCCCCAAGCTTGCGGGACGGATCAAGCCAGACCATTGCAAGACGGAAGGCGCCATAGCCACTTGCTCGCCCGCAACTCTCCGATTCCTTCGAGTTGTTTTTGCGTTCGCTTGTATTAATACCAATTGTTCTCCTTAAGACTTAGGCTGTTTTTTCAGCCACTCTCATCACTGCACTTCTGGCTCGATAATTTCTTTCAACTTCATGCGCAGAAGCCTTGATTGGTTTCCCAATAAGGTTTAAACGTGGGTTAAGCATGTCCATGGTCACTGGAAGATCCTTTGGAAATTTATCTCCCTTAGCCTGAGCGCTCATGAATTTTTTGACTATTCGGTCTTCCAGTGAATGAAAGCTAATCACAACCAGCCGCCCGCCAACTTTCAAAACTGATAGCGCTTGCGACAATCCTTCTTCGATTTCATTGAATTCCTGATTAATAAAAATTCGAATAGCTTGAAACGATCTCGTAGCCGGATGCTTGCCTTTCTCCCAACTGGGATTGGCATGTTTAACAATATCTGAAAGCTGCTTCGTGGTCAGGATTGGTTCTACCTCGCGTTCCCTTACAATACATTTCGCTATTCGTCTTGAAAATCTCTCTTCGCCAAAATTAAACAACACGTTAGAAATTTCTTTTTCAGAAGCGGAATTTATCCACTGGGAAGCACTGTGACCATCCATAGGATTCATGCGCATGTCCAGCGGACCTTCTTTCATAAAACTGAACCCCCTTCCGGCGGAATCCAACTGGGGTGAAGAGACACCGAGGTCAAACAAGACTCCAGCGACTCTTCCGTTAACACTCTTTGATACAGCCACTTCTTCAAGTTGGCTAAATGTTGCATGTACCACTTCAAATCGTGAATCTTTTTTTTGTAGCTCTAATGCATCGTCAATTGCTTCCGGATCCCTGTCGATAGCAATTAATCTACCTTCTGAACCTAACTGTTTGAGAATTATTGTACTGTGACCACCACGCCCAAAAGTAACATCTATGATTAATCCATCTGTGGTTATATTAAGGGCCGTTACAGCCTCTTCTTTAAGAACAGTTTCATGAAGCAAATTCCCAGACACTTGTTTAGCCTATTTAAAGCGCTAACGATCTTAACTTATCGGGTAACTCTCCCTCTGTTGAGGACTCAGATAACCATTGATCTCTTTGTTCATTCCAGCTGTCCTGGTTCCAGATTTCGAGTTTTTTCCCCAGCCCAATCAAGCAAACGTGTTTTTCCAACTGAGCGTAAAAGCGCAATTCCTGCGGCAACAAAATTCTTCCGCTAGTGTCTAACTCCAAGTCATTCGCATGACCTATAAGTAAGTGTTTTACTCGTTGAGAAATGGAGTTAAAGCTGGGAAGAGACTCAATCTGTCGTTCGATCAGCTCCCATTCCGTTAGCGGATATAAGAGAAGGCAACGATGGTTTGTGTCGATTGTTACGACAAGGTGCCCCGAGCAATAATTGACTAATTGCTCGCGATAGCGGATGGGCATGGCCATTCGCCCTTTTGCATCCAGGTTGATGGTATTGATGCCGCGAAACACTTGCTGTCCCCTTATCAATCGGAAATTCTTATATTAGACTATCCACTATAACCCACAATAAAACAAAAATTTCCACTTTTCGCCACAATCGTACACTATAGGCACACTCAACCCACTGTGCAAGCACTATTTTTATGAATTTTCCAAGAAATTTCGGGGACTTGTCGCAAAAAAAGAGGGTCTTTGCTAGTTATTGCAAAAATAGAATTCTAAGAAAATCGCCAAATACATTTTTGTATTGGGGTAATTTAATATGTTTTCTTAATAATCTTTAGAATTGGGGAAAAAGTCAGCCTATAAGCCGGGTTCTGTCGAGGACAATTATTCATCTATAACCTGCGTCACCACAGGCCTTTAGCGGTCTACCCGAATCCAATGCGAGCAACACTGAAGGATTCCTATTTGACCTTGCTCCGGGTGGGGTTTACCTAGCCACGAGCTGTTACCAGCCGTGCGGTGCGCTCTTACCACACCATTTCACCCTTACCCGACTGCTCAGAAGCAATCAGGCGGTATATTTTCTGTTGCACTAGCCGTGGGTTCACACCCCCCAGGTGTTACCTGGCACCCTGCTCTATGGAGCCCGGACTTTCCTCCACCTGCTTCCTTGTATAACGCCAGGCGATAAACAAAGAGCGCCAATGGCAATTGCCCAGCTGACTCGCCACCAGCCTAATAGAGAAGTGTCGTTAACTCAAGGGCAGAAACTATTCTTCCGCTTCACCGTTGAGCGCTAATTGATAAAGTTTATTTTTGCGAGCATTGAAAATGTTACTGGCAATTGAAACAGCGCGATTCAAAGACAAGTCTTTACGTAAGATTTCAATCAAATCCAAAGCCTTTTTTTCCTCATGCTTATCGAATTGGTCTAGTCGACAGCCATTCACCACAATAACAAATTCACCTTTTTGCTGGTCACTGTCTTCTTCCAACCAACGCAATCCGTTCTGTATCTCTCCAAAAAAATGTGATTCAAATCTCTTAGTTAATTCCCTTCCTATAAAGATTTGTCGTTCTTTCCCCAAGAATTCCTTCAATGCAGTTGTGGTCTTAACAACTCGATGGGGTGATTCATAGAAAACCAGAGTTCGAGGCTCAAAGGCTAACTCCTTTAACCGTTTATTGCGCGCAGAAGCCTTGGCTGGTAAAAAACCTTCAAAAACAAAACTATCCGTAGGCAGCCCCGCTACGCTTAGAGCAGCTATTAGCGCGCTTGCGCCCGGAATAGGTGTTACTGTAACTCCGGATTCTCTTGCCCGTCTTACGAGTCTATAACCAGGATCAGAAATTAGAGGGGTCCCTGCATCCGAAACTAAAGCCACCGACTGCCCCTTTTTTATCCGCCGTAATAGATTACTAGCTTTACTTGCGTTACTGTAATCATGATACGAAATTAGTGGCGTCTCTATCTTAAGTTGATTCAACAACTTACGAGTATGGCGAGTGTCTTCAGCGGCAATAACATCAACGTTTGATAGCACTTCCCCAGCCCGTTGACTGAAATCACCGAGATTCCCAATAGGCGTAGCAACAACAAAGAGTGTTCCTGGATTAATCATTTAAAGCTCGCAGTTTTCTGTAAAAATATTGCCCAGTTCTTACACTTGTATTAGTCTTTTTCTTAATAGTAATTCTACTTCCCATAATCTAATGAAGACCACAATTACTAACAGATTAGCCCGCTCAAACTTGCTGGTTGCACTTACTTTAGTATTAGGTTGTAGTTCTAGTCCGACCAATATTAGTGAGGAGTCCCCTCCACAGAAGTCTACAGTAGAGTATGTTGACGAGCTATTGGCTTCGGCCCAAACTCAATCCGGGTCGGCGGCTGCAGAGCTTACACTGCAGGCTCTTGAAATCATGCTAAATGCCGGTTTTATCGAGAGAGCACAACTTGAAGCAGAGCAGCATAACTTATCCGTAGATATTCCTAGTGATTTGCGTTTACGATACTTAATGGTCCGGGCGCAACTGGATTTACAATCCGGGCACATAGAATCGGCGTTACAATGGTTGAGGAGTCCACTGGCTTCTGAAGTGGACTCCATGTCAGAACCGGGTAGGAATTACTTCCTGCTTTTAGGCGATACCCTGATGGCTCTGGGTGAAACAACCGCCGCAATTCAAGCCTACGTGTCCTCCTCAATAACCGCTCCGAAGAATGAAACACCAGTACTGTTTGAGAAGTTGTGGATAGCGTTGACAGATCTGGATGATGAAAATCTGGCTAACTTAGCTAGTCTAGCGACCACCTACGAATTAAGAGGTTGGGTTGAACTGGCTCGAATAGTCAGAATTGACGAATTCAGTATTCGCAGTCAGCTAGATTCAATAGCCCAGTGGAGGCGCGTATGGGCTCGCCATTCTGCTGTCAATCAACTCCCGGAAGCACTTGTCCGGCTTCAACAAACATGGAACCAGCGCCCTTCCCACATTGCACTAATCCTTCCCTTGCAGCAACCAGCCGGCAATGCTATTCAGGAAGGTTTCTTGAGTGCATATTATCAAGCTCTCGAAATATCACGAGAAGTCCCACGGATATCGGTCTTTGACAGCAGTACTATCACTTCTATCTATCCAATCTATGAAGAAGCTACCGCTGCAGGCGCAGATCTCATCATTGGGCCCTTGAATAAACAATTTGTTAATCAACTAGCACAATTGCCCGTGCTTCCCACGACCACACTCGCACTGAACTATAGTGACTCGACCCCGCTTGATAAGGAAAACCTGTTTCAGTTTGGCCTGGCACCGGAAGACGAAATTAACCAAGTGGTGCAACTGGCTTGGGAAAACGGATACAAGAACGCTGCAATAATTGCACCGAGGTCGGAGGACTACCTGCGCTTACAGGAGCATTTCATAGAACAGTGGACAATAACAGGTGGCGCAGTAGTCTCTGGGGAGACCTACAATGATGAAAGCAGCTACGCGGAAATCATAAAGAGATTAATCGCAATTGATTCAAGTGAAGCCCGCGCTGGAAGACTACTGGATTTGCTTCCTAGAAATAATATGGAGTTCGTTCCACGCCGAAGAAATGATATCGATTTTATTTTCCTAATAGCCAATCCGCGACAGGGACGGCAGATTAAACCAACTCTTGCATTCTATTTTGCCGGAGACTTACCTGTATACTCCCTACCGTCAATCTACGATGGCCAAGACAATCAAAGTGAAAACAACGACCTTAATGGTATTGTATTTGCCGATGCTCCATGGATGCTTCAAGAATCAGAGGAGCTGAGAATGGAAATGGACACTAATTTGCGACAAGTCCAAGGTCAGTTACAACGACTTCGAGCCATGGGTGTCGACAGCTTTCGGTTATATCCGAGACTCCAACAATTCTACAACCAAGGCGTTAAATCAATGCAAGGCTCCACCGGAAAATTATCAATATCTAAAGAACAGCGTATTCAGCGCACGCTTGATCTGGCACAGTTTGAGAATGGATTTGCGAGAGAGTATAGAAAAGAAAGAAATAGTAGTAGTAATTAATCACTTCGCAGATTTCGAAACAGAAAAGTTAAAAGACTGAATTATCGCCAACAAAGGAAATGTCGGCTGTTCGTTATAAACGCGGAACATCAGATTAGTATGAATTGATATAACATTAACTGAAATTAGACACCGTAAATCTTTTAGTGGACTCTCCCTTCCGCTATGCCTATTAATGATGGTTTCATATTGCCACTGCTGACCAACGGCTCTCTAGAAAAGGGAAAAATTAGAAATCGCCCGAAACTTTCCCTTACCTAAGTAAGTCTATTATTCTGGAATTTACCCGACTTCCTCGTTGACCAAAGTAACAATGGCGTGTAAATGGCCGATATAAATAAATATTTTTTAGAAATTGTATTTTCCTGGACCATTAATGGACTTACGGGCTCAAATTAGCAGGCACTTTAAAGATAGCGTAGAGGTCAAACAAAAAGCCGCAGACAAGTTGGTTGATCCAATCCAACAAGCTGGCGATAAGATAGTTCAGTGCATGCTAAACAACGGCAAAATCCTTAGCTGTGGTAACGGTGGTTCTGCAGCCGATGCCCAACATTTCTCTGCCGAGTTGGTAAACCGATTTGAGAAAGAGCGACCAGGACTACCGGCTTTTGCTTTAACAACGGATAGTTCAACACTCACTGCTATCGCGAATGACTACGACTACAACCAAATTTTTTCCAAACAGATCACCGCCCTCGGGCAACCCGGAGATGTCCTATTGGCTATCTCAACAAGCGGGAATTCTGCCAATGTATTGGAAGCGATAAATGCAAGCCATGAGAGGGAAATGATTATAGTTGCATTAACGGGCAAAGATGGGGGCTCTATAGCGAGGCTTTTGAAAGAACAAGATATTGAAATTCGGATTCCCTCGAACCGCACGGCAAGAATACAAGAAGTGCACCTACTGGTCATTCACTGCCTATGTGACTTTATCGATACCCAATTATTTGGAGGAGATGACATATGAACTTTTTCAGGGCCTCTACACTCATATTGCTATTTATTTCCTGCTCCTGCACCACGATTCTTGTTCAAACTACTGGCGAGGAAGGCATCCTGGAAGATCCGGGTGAACGCACCGCCGGTGCCATGCTTGAGGATCAATCGATCGAGACAAAAGTGAAGGTGAACATGAGGTCACAAGAACCAGCCTTCAGACAATCTAGCTTCGATGTAATTAGCCATAATGGAGTAGTACTACTTGTCGGCCAAGTAGAATCTAAAACGCTCAAAAATCGCGCTACCAAAATTGCGTCCAAGGCCAGCTCTAAAGTCAGACGAATTCACAATGAACTGGAGGTGGCGGGTCGCACCAGCCTAATCTCTCGCACTAACGACACGTGGATCGCTACCAAAGTGCGTACCTTGCTCTATACCAACGATGATGTGCCATCGGATCAGGTACGTGTTATNGCTGAAAATGGTGCTGTATATCTCATGGGATTGATCAGCCAGGCAGAAGGCGACAATGCCGCTAATCTTGCTCGTAATATCTCAGGCGTGACCAAGGTCGTAAAAGTTTTCGAATATATTAACTAGTCTTAATAGACAGCGCACTCAAAACCCCTTACTTGACTAATCGAAGAGGTGGCTTCTTAGAAGATAATCCCTTGGTTCCCTCTGTTGGTTTAAATCCTGGTTCATCAGGTCCCGATGGTGAAGGAGGTATAGGGACCTCACCTTCCGCATCGAAAACCATACCCTGTCCGTTCTCCTTGGCGTAGATTACAGTAACTGCTCGCACNGGCACGAAGACTTTCTTGTGGATCCCTCCGAATCGNCCATCAAAATCGATGGCTTCGTTGCGAATCGACAGGTTCTGAACTGCATTTGGCGAGATGTTCAAGATGATTTGGCCATCTTTCACGTGTTCTTGAGGAACCTCCACNTCATCTTCGAATGCATTAACCAAGATATAGGGAGTACATTCATTTTCCAGTATCCATTCATAAAGTGCTCGAATCAGATATGGTCGGCTGGGAGTCATGCTCATTACTGGTACCCAAATTTAGGCCTTCAAAAACTACTATACCATCTCCTTCTCTTGTTCAGATAGGCTCGCCATTACCGACTCACGCTCAAACAATCTATCCCGATAATCAAGCAATGGTTTGGTGGTCTTCGTCTTGGGCAACTCAATTCCCATAATTGGTAAGCGCCATAGAATTGGCGTAACACAGCAATCAACGATAGTGAANTCTTCACTCATGAAATAGGGTTTCTCGCCAAAAATCGGCGCGATAGAAATAAGGCTTTCACGCAATTCCTTGCGTATTTTATCTAATTGGGAGGGCTTGCCAGAGCCCGCCATTATGGTATCCACCAATGAGCACCAATCTTTCTTGATACGAAAAATCCAGAGCCGGCTTTGCGCGCGCGCAACCGGATAGACAGGAAATAACGGCGGATGAGGAAAGCGTTCATCAAGATATTCCATCATGATGTCTGCTTCGTAAAGGACGAGCTCACGATCAACCAGTGTCGGTAGCGTATTATATGGGTTAAGAGTCGCCAAATCTTCTGGCTTACTATCTGNGTCTATATCAATGGTCTCAACTGCNACCCCTTTTTCCGCTAGAACAATACGCACCCTATGGCTGTAATGACTAGTCCCATCCGAATAGAATGTCATGGAAGATCTCTTTGCGACCACNCCCATAATTAAACCTCTGTAGTTGATTAGCTTCTAGTTGTCTATACGATAAAATGTATCTAATGGTAGTCTCTCGAGAATTCCCTGCCCATTAATGCAGTGAAAGCGTAAAGCACGGTAAGAAATATTAGAACCCAAATACCGATTTCTTGTCGCCGATTACGAATAGGCTCACCAATGTAGTAAAGAAAGTTGACCAAGTCAGCAATTACTATATCGAATTCTTCNGCTGACATCGCCCCNGTACCTTCNATATATTGAAGCTCACATTGCCCAGGANCTCCAGCANCGTGATTATCACAAGTNACATCACCCTGGAGTTCGTGAAGCACATTTGGCATTCCCACATCTGGAAAAGTTTTATTNTTGGTGCCCAATGGCCTACTCGGATCGTTATAAAAAGATTTCAAATAAGTATATAACCAGTCCGCCGTGTGNACTCTACCCGANAGAGTTAAATCAGGAGGAGCAGCGCCAAACCAGTTCCGAGCATCCTCTTCTGATATTGAATTTTCAATGAGATCTCCGATAAGTGAATCATCGAATACCAAGTTGTCCAAAACTAGTTCATGCGGAATTTCAAGNTCATCAGCCGTACGTTCATAACGTGCATAGCCTAATGCATGGCAACTCACACAATAATTCATATAGTACTTGAAACCACGTTGCAGAGAATCCTTATCTCTGAAATTAGTTTCAATGTGTTCCAGCTCCAAATTATCAACCGAAGCGGCTTGAGCGCTGCCTGATACCAACATCAACGGCAACATAATCAACGCAACTAAGAGCAAAATGCTACCGATCAACTGAGGAATACTTATCCAACGGCCCGTAACTCGTTGCGGTGGTTCAGCTACTTTTTCAACACGCGTGTACAAAGGCATNAGAATAAAATATAAGAAGTAGACAACAGTCATGATTTGCGCCAGCACAGTCTTCGCCGGGCTTACCGCTTGAGTTCCCAATACTCCGAGAATGATGAAACTGGCCACAAACATCAGCAAAGCAATGCGACTGTACCAACCTTTGTATCGCATGGACCTTACCAAACTTTTATCTAACCATGGCAGTACAAATAGAAAGGCGATTGCGCTAAACATCACCAACATGCCCCAAAACTTTGCATCGATACCAAAAAAAGGCCATGTCACAGCACGCAACATAGAGTAGAACGGCGTGTAGTACCATACCGGTGGTACGTGTTCTGGGGTTTTCAGTGAGTCTGCTTCCTGAAAATTCGCGACTTCGAGAAAGTAGCCTCCCATCTCTGGAGCGAAGAAAACAACNGCACAGAGGACGATAAGAAATAACACGATTCCAGGAAGGTCATGATAAATNGTGTAGTAAGGATGGAANGGCACACCGTCTAGAGGAATCCCATCTATTCCTTTCNTCTTTTTAATATCTGTTCCGTCCGGATTGTTAGAACCCACTTCATGTAGTGCCAACAANTGTAATACCACCAAACCTAGAAGAACTATAGGTAAAGCGACCACATGCAGAGCAAAGAATCGATTAAGGGTGACACCAGAAATCAAATAATCTCCCCGAATCCATACCAATAAGTCTTCTCCAATTACGGGGATGGCGCCAAACAAGGACACTATCACATTAGCTCCCCAATATGACATCTGGCCCCAGGGCAGAATATAGCCAAAGAACCCTTCAATCATCAGTACAAGGTAGATGGACATGCCAATTACCCAGATTAATTCGCGGGGCTTTTGGTAAGAACCATACATTAGGCCACGAAACATATGGATATAAACCACAAAAAAGAATGCGGAGGAACCGGTGGAATGAAGGTATCTAAGCATCCATCCATAGTCGACATCCCGCATAATGTATTCAACCGAAGCAAATGCACCTTCTGCCGTAGGGGTGTAATTCATGGTCAACCAGATACCAGTAAGTAGCTGGATCACAAGCACTACAAGTGAAAGGACACCGAAAAAGTACCAGATATTAAAGTTCTTCGGTGCATAGTATTCACTCATATGTTTNTTCCAGGCAGCCATGATCGGCAACCTGAGGTCTACCCAATCCCGCAGACCAATTATTCTAGAGATGAACCACCCAGGCTTGATGCTTTTTCCGGTGTTACTCATTCCGCGTTAAGCCCATCAACACCAATGATCAACACATCCTCGCTTTCAAAGGCATAGGGAGGCACTTGCATATTGCGTGATGCAGGTGAACCAGCATAAACGCGACCAGCGAGGTCAAAGCGAGATCCATGACAGGGACAAAAAAAACCGCCGCGCCATTCACTATCAAACGGTTCTGGGCGAAGTTGTATATGAGGAGTGGGGGAACAGAACAGGTGGGGACAAAGGCCTACCAGGACCATTAATTCAGGGGTTCTTGACCGATATTCATTTTGAGCATAGTCAGGCTGTTCTGGTTCCTGCGAAGCCGGATCTGCCAATCGCTCGAGATCTTCATTCAATGTACTCAAAACTTGCGCGCTGCGCTTGACTACAAAAATAGGCCTACCACGCCANGCTGGAATTGGCCCCAACATCTCACCTTCCTGTAATCGACTGATATCGATTCGAACAGGCGCTCCTGCAGCTCGAGCCTTCGCACTAGGATTCCACGAACCAACAAAAGGAACTGTCGCCCCAACTACTCCAGCAGTACCGAGCACCGAAGATGAAGCTACGAGGAACTTCCTGCGGCCAGTATCAGAACTGACGTCAGTCACCCTAATTTTCTCCTTGAGATCAAGCTAAATTTCAATTAAGTCTTCTGTACAGGGTAGTGTCGTTTCCTACTCTTAAAACTCTTCAAGCGCATTCTTATCCGCCTGCTATAGTGGAATACGCCCTGTTGTCGCAAGGATAGTTAGCGAATCCTTTTCCAATTAACCAGCAGGTTGGATATTAGTAAATTCTTACTTTTTATTCAAGTCTCACTAAGTTGGAAAAACGATGTAAAATATTGATTAATATAATAAATATTTAATTTACAATCAAAAAAAAACGTCGATCTTCAGCGTTGAAGTCGACGCTTTTCGAGTCACCTTTTCGATCATCTTTTCGAGAATTGTGGCTTCTTGCGAGACTTGCGTAAGCCCACTTTCTTTCGTTCCACTTCACGGGCATCTCGAGTGACGAACCCCGCTTTTCGCAAAGTTGGTTTGAGCTCGTTGTCGTATTCCATCAACGCGCGAGTAATCCCGTGTCGAATAGCTCCAGCCTGGCCAAAGCTACCACCTCCACGAACTGAAACATTGATGTCAAATTTCTCGGCCATTTCTACCAGTTCAAGGGGTTGACGGACAATCATGCGAGCTACTTCACGGCCAAAGTAGCCATCAAGTGGGCGGCGATTAACTGTGATATTACCACTGCCATTAATTAAGTAGACTCTAGCTGTTGATGTCTTCCGACGACCGGTACCATAGTATTGGACAGCTGCCATAAGTTTTTACCAATCTCTTTAGAGTTTAACCGTCTGCGGTCTCTGAGCCGTGTGAGGATGCTCAGCCCCGGCATAGACCTTCAGTTTTCTGAACATAGAGCGACCCAAAGGAGTGCGGGGTAACATTCCTTTAACCGCTAGTTTAATAACTTTTTCAGGTGATTTTTCCAATAGTCTCTCAAAGGAAATAGTCTTCAGTCCACCTGGAAAACCTGAATGAGAATAGTAGAGCTTGTCGACAGCCTTATTCCCAGTAACTCTAACCTTTTCGGCATTAACTACCACAACATAATCGCCAGTATCTACATGCGGTGTATACTCCGCCTTGTGTTTACCTCGTAATCGGGTCGCAATCGTAGTAGCCATCCGGCCCAGCGTTTGGCCATCTGCATCCATCAAAACCCAGCTCTGCTCAACTTCAAGGGGTCTCGCACTATAAGTCTTCATCTTCAGATTCGCAGGCATATTTCAAGAGAGCGCGAATACTACCGAAGAGACGGCCAATATTCAAGGGATCGGATTCCAAAATACCCCAAATCTAGAGGCTTACAGCAGACTTTTTGCCTACTGGTTCGCCGTAATGTAATTACAGGCCAGCTACGAAATTAAGGTATACTTAGACCCCAAGCACATATGGGGCGAGCTTAAATCCATGGTTAGAAAAGAAATTAGAATTTAATGATTTATTTAACTGCGATTACATGTCTGGCGGTTGGCGTGGTCGTTGGAGTTTTGTTTGCGAGTAAGCTTAACATCGGCCCATCGCGTCTAAAAGAACTAGAAAATCAGATTAGTACTCTTAAGGAAAATCACGACGAATACCGCGATAGTGTGAGCGATCATTTCAGTATGACCGCTGAATTAGTGCAGCACATGACTGAGAGTTATAAAGAGGTTTACCAACATTTAGCTAGTGGTGCGCAAGATCTTTGCTCTAACGAGGTTGCCAGCAAATTATTGCCCGCTGAAACTGATGCAGTTTTTGATGCTAATGGATCTACCGAGGAGACTGGCGGTTTGATCCCCCCAAAAGACTACGCTACGAAACAAAGCCCCAAGCAAAAAGGCGCTTTATCGGAAGAGTTTGGTTTGGAAAGAACCAAGCCTGTAAGCGAAGAAGAAATTCCTATTCAGTCGGCCAAGTAAACCTTCTGAAGCATCCCTGAAACTCATAGTGATTCTATCCAATTAAAGCATCGCTGGCCTAAGTGACAAACTAGATGTCTGAGTACAACCTTACGCACCTGAAGCAACTTGAAGCGGAAAGTATTAATATTATTCGCGAGGTCGCGGCTGAATTTGAAAAACCCGTGATGCTTTATTCGATCGGCAAAGATTCATCAGTGATGCTGCATTTAGCATTAAAGGCGTTCTATCCTGGTAAACCACCTTTTCCCCTGATGCATATAGACACTACTTGGAAATTCCGAGAAATGATCGAGTTTCGCGATCAGCAGGTGGGAAAGCTAGGACTTGAGCTAATCGTCTATATCAACAGTGCAAGATCAGCTGCAGGAATTAATCCCTTCACACACGGAAGTGAAAAGCACACGGATGTGATGAAGACCCAGGCTTTAAAGCAGGCTCTGGATAAATACAAATTTGATGCGGCATTTGGTGGTGCTCGTCGCGATGAAGAGAAATCGAGAGCGAAGGAACGGGTTTTTTCATTTCGAGACAAAAAGCATGTCTGGGACCCGAAAAATCAGCGTCCTGAATTATGGAACATCTATAACAGTAAAATTAATAAAGGGGAAAGTATAAGAGTCTTTCCACTGTCTAATTGGACTGAGCTTGATATCTGGCAGTATATCTATCTAAACGACATTGATATCGTTCCCCTTTATTACGCAAAATCCAGACCAGTGGTTAATGTAGATGGAGTGGATATACTCGTTGATGATGACCGAATGCCAATCGCAGACGGTCAGAAAATCGAAAACAAGATGGTACGCTTTCGTACACTTGGATGTTATCCGTTAACTGGTGCTGTCGAGTCCACTGCGACCACACTTCCTGAAATTATCCAAGAAATGCTATTAACCACCAGCTCTGAACGGCAAGGTCGTCTCATAGATACCGATATGGCCGGTTCAATGGAAGAAAAGAAACGCAAAGGTTATTTTTAGTGCCTCACCAGTCTGAACATATAAGCACTGATATAAATATCTACCTTGCACAACATGGGCGCAAGGAATTGTTACGTTTGCTCACCTGTGGCAACGTCGATGACGGCAAGAGCACTCTCATTGGGAGGCTGCTACATGATTCCAAGATGATTTATGAAGATCAATTGGCCGCAATAAAAGCGGATAGCGTGAAATCTGGTACTACAGGAGGAAAACTAGATCTTGCTCTGCTGGTTGACGGTTTGCAAGCTGAAAGGGAGCAAGGTATTACAATTGATGTGGCCTATCGCTATTTTTCCACGTCGAAACGAAAATTCATTATCGCGGATACACCAGGGCATGACCAATACACACGTAACATGGCAACCGGCGCCTCAACATGTGAGCTAGCTATTATTCTCATTGATGCTAGGAACGGAGTTCAAACGCAGACTCGTCGCCACAGCTTTATCGCATCGCTGTTAGGCATAAAACATATCATCGTTGCCATTAACAAGATGGATCTAATTAATTATGAACAAAGTGTCTTCAATTCGATTAAACAAGATTATTTGGAATTTTCCGAAAACCTGGATACTAAAGATTTCCATTTCATCCCACTTTCAGCACTGAACGGGGACAATGTGGTCAATCCAAGTGAGAATATGCCCTGGTATAATGGTAGTGCGTTAATGCCACTCCTAGAAACAGTTGAAATTTCTGCTAACAGAAATTATTCGGATTTCCGATTTCCAGTTCAGTATGTAAATCGACCCAATCTCAACTTCAGGGGGTACTGTGGAACGATCGCCTCAGGCGTGATTCGTAAGGGTGACGAAATTATAGTGCTACCTTCCGGAAAGCACAGCAAGGTTAAGTCAATTGTGACATATGACGAGGAACTGGAGCTTGCCCATACTGATATGGCTATCACTCTGACTCTGGAGGACGAAATCGATGTCAGTCGCGGTGATGTCATTGCTCACTCAGATAACTTGCCAATAAACCGCAACAGTTTTGAAAGCACAGTGGTCTGGATGGAAGAAAGCCCTTTAATCCCAGGTAAACTTTACGACTTAAAACTGGGTACTAAGACAGTAAGCGGCCAGGTGAAAACAATTCTTAACAAGATCGATGTGAACACACTTGAAGAGAATCCTGCTCCAGCTCTGGAACTGAACGAGATTGGGCGTGTAGAAGTAACCGTTGACCAACCATTATCGTTTGATGACTATAAAGATAATCGCTCCACTGGCAGGTTTATTTTTATTGATCGCCTCAGTAATGTCACTGCTGGAGCCGGGATGATTCATTGTGAGCAGCAGCCCAAGGCTCAACTAAACGAACCGCATAGCATCCACGTATCCAAAGAAGAGCGCACTGCGCGCTACGGGCAGAAATCGGTCACGGTGATGTTCATCGGCGTATCCGGATCCGGCAAGTCGACATTATCCCACGGGCTGGAACGTAAACTGTTCGATCGAGGTCTTATCAGCACCATTCTGGATGGCAAAGCAATGCGCCTTGGTATCAGTAAGGATCTGCCGCGTGACGCAGAAGGTCGGGCTGAAAATTTAAGACGGAGTGCCCATATCGCCCGTTTTCTTAACGATTCTGGAATAATCTGTTGTGCTTCTTTCGTGGCTCCGAACGCCGACTCTCGGGAACACGCCTTGAGCGTAATCGGCAAGAATAATTGCTATATCATCTACCTAAATCCACCTATGGAAGTCTGCATACGGCGTGACCCCAGCGGTTTGTACGCTGCCGCTGAAGGGTCTGAATCAACAGACGTCCCTGGACTTTCCTTTCTCTACAGTCCACCTGAAGTTTTTCACCTAAAGCTGGACACTAACGAATTGTCGATCGAAGAATGCCTTCGCCGGGTAATAGAACTATTGGAAGAGGAAGAAATAATTTAACAAATTGTTACTGTGATTTTTGGACATACGGAGCGAACACTATTCACGCGGGATTATCAATATCGATAAACTCATGGAAAATGTTGAATTTACGCGCCAGATAATCACCAATGGCCTGCACACCATAACGTTCTGTAGCATGATGTCCAGCGGAAAAAAAATGTAGCCCTGTTTCTCTGGCGATGTGTACTGTAGGTTCTGATATTTCTCCTGTCAGATAGGCATCGACTCCCGCCTCTGCGGCCATTTCGATATACTTTTGTGCTGCCCCAGTGCACCAGGCTATGGTGCTTATTTTCTCGGTTGAACCTGTTATTCCTATTGGCTCCCTCTCCAGGCGCGCTGCGAGAAAATGCATAAAATCATTGAAAGTGTGGGATTTCTGTAGTCTGCCCTTAAACACAATTGGATTTGTTGCACTTTTATCAAGCACACCTTCTACAACAAAATCTAACTTCTGAGCAAGCTGTACATTATTACCGAGTTCTTTATGAGCATCCAGTGGTAAGTGGTAAGCAAAAAGACTGATCTCATGCTCCAGAAGCGATTGGATTCGATTTTTTTTCAAACCAGTTATAGTTTGATCCTCACCACGCCAGAAATATCCGTGATGAACCAATAACACATCTGCATTACCCTCCACAGCTGCATCGATAAGAGCTTGGCAGGCAGTAACGCCACTTACAATTTTTTTGATTTCAGAGCAACCCTGCAGCTGAAGTCCATTTGGACAATAGTCGGTGAATTGTTCAGGTTTTAATAGAGTATTGAGCTCAGATTCCAGTTCTTTGAGGCTAACAGACATTGGAAAGGACTCCGACAACGCTGTATATTGGGTTCAAGTGAGAATCATACCATAGAGTTACTCTGTCAATTCAGGTACCTGTCAAATGCAGCAGCTACTAAGAATACTTCATTTTACAAGCTGGCCTATAATTTGCGGTGTACTGGTAGCTCTTGTTTATATTCAATATCAACAACTTAGTGAATTTAGCCGACAAACGGCTGATATTTCAAAAACTCAGGAACCTCGTAGTAACACTGCCTCATTTGCAGACGCAATCAGTAAAGCCGCCCCTTCTGTTGTCAGCATCAATGCGACGAGCGTAAACGTCGAGTCTGTTGAACGTGCAGCTGAAGACAGGGTAAATCTTTATCTAGGAGAGCGGGCCAGTCTTGGCTCAGGTGTTATTGTCAGCGAGCAAGGTTTTATTCTAACTAACCTGCATGTCGTTGATACTTTGTTCGATGCTTTCGATACAGAAGTTACTGTTAGTGATGGCAGGCGCACTCCAGCGACTGTAATTGCATGGGACAAAGCTAATGATTTGGCAGTTTTACATATTAATATGGATGACCTGGCTCCAATTGCAATCGGTGATGATAAACAACTGGAAGTTGGGGATATTGTTTTTGCAATTGGCTACCCGAGAAATATAGGACAATCTGTATCACAAGGTATTGTCAGTGCCCTTACACACAACCCTAATTCATCAATCTCTATCATTCAAACCGATGCTGCTATCAACCCCGGTAATTCGGGGGGCGCCTTGATCGATACTAATGGAAAACTAGTCGGGCTTAACTCTTCCATTTTCTCAGAATCAGGCAATTTCGAAGGAATAGGGTTCGCCACTCCCGCTAGCACCGCAGTTTCTGCCATGGAAGAACTGGTGAAGCAAGCCATTGCCGCTAATTCAGGTTATTTGGGAGTACTGACCGGCGAAGCATTAAATGAACGATCCAGCCAACTGTTTTTTGGGGTCAATCATATTCGCGGTATGCTCGTCGAAAACGTGGACACAGGCGGAGCAGCTGAACGCGCCGGAATTCAACCAGGGGATGTGATTACGCGAGTCGAAGAAACGCCTGTTATCGATGGCCAGAACATTATGATGGAAATTCGTAATAAAAAACCGGGTGATACGATTACCGTGCAGGTCTACCGTAATGGTCAGACATTTAATTTGCCAGTCACTCTTGGCTTTGGTGAAGCTTTAATTATTGAAACCTAGAGAGATAAAGTGTTCTGGGTATTGAATGGCCGCTTTTTCACTCGCTAACTCATTCTACTTCTTTGAACTTCGGTTTCATGGTTTATCACTATTGAACGTCTCTTCGAGCCGATATTCAGCAGATAACGCGTGAGCCTCTAAGTTTTCATTACGTGCCAATTCCGCAGCTGTTATAGCAAGCTTTTTGGCGCCAGCAGGTGAACAGTTAATTACAGAGCTTCGTTTTTGGAAATCATACACTCCTAGAACTGAAGAAAACTTAGCAGTACCAGATGTCGGCAACACGTGGCTAGGCCCGGCACAGTAATCACCAAGAGATTCCGCAGTATACCTGCCTAAGAAGATTGCACCCGCGTTTTCTATGTAACTGAGCACTGCTTCGGGAGCATCTACGGAAATTTCAAGATGTTCGGGCGCTATTATATTACTTGCGACTGCAGCCTTTTCTATGTCTTCCGCCAGTATGAAAATACCTCGATTAACTAATGAAGCTTTAATGATTTCTCGACGCTCCATCTTTGGCAAAAGCTTATTAATACTCGCTTGAACATCGTCCAGAAAGCCGTTACAGGTGCTAATCAGAATCGATTGAGCCTGTTCATCGTGTTCCGCCTGCGAAAACAAATCCATAGCAATCCAATTGGGATCAGTCGTACCATCGCAGATGATAGTTAACTCTGATGGCCCTGCCAGCATATCAATGCCTACTTCCCCATAGACCTGCTTTTTGGCCGCTGTAACGTAGATGTTTCCAGGACCCGTTATTTTATCTACACAAGGAACTGTTTCAGTACCAAAAGCCAATGCAGCTATAGCTTGAGCTCCTCCAATAGTATACAACTGACTTATTCCAGCCAGTGAGGCGGCAGCAAAGACCAACTGTCCCTCATCACCGTAGGCTGTAGGCACTGTGGCTATAATCTCTTTGACTCCTGCTACCTGGGCAGGAATCGCCAACATTAATAGCGAAGATGGATAATTCGCCTTGCCGCCAGGCACATAGACGCCAACCCGTTTTAAGGGAGTTACCTTTTGGCCAAAAACTGACCCATCTGACTCTTCATAGTGCCACGAAGACTGTTTCTGTTTTTCATGGTAACGACGGATCCGTTCAGCAGCATGCGAGAGCGCGTGGCGCTGCTTGGCTGGCGTCCGATCTAGTGATTCGGCCATCTGCTCCTGGGTTACTAACAAGTCTGCAATCGAATTGGCTGAAAAGCCATCGAACCTATTAGTGTATTCCATTACGGCCTCATCCCCCCGAGACCGAACCGCGTCAAGGATCTCACTTACAGTGTTGGTGACTTCAGGAGCCAATAGCATTTCTCTTTCGAGCAAAGTGCCTAGCTTTTGCTCAAAACTTACGTCAGCGGTAGATAACCGCGTTATTGTGAGAGAATAATCAACCATGGTAATTCGTTCTATTTGTGGATGTTTATCGTCGAGACAGCCGTGCCTCTACAGCTTCTCGCAACTTAGCAAGGATGTCCTGGATTACAGCATTTTTAATTTTCAAAGAAGCCTTATTGACAATAACCCGGGAAGATATGTTAGCTATTAACTCTTTAGCTTCCAGTCCATTAGCTTTGAGCGTTTTCCCAGTATCCACTATATCTACTATGGAGTCTGCCAATCCAAGCGATGGTGCCAACTCCAGCGCACCATTCAACTTAATAAGCTCAATTTGCTTACCCCGCTCGGCAAAATATTTTTTAGTGATATTCGTGAATTTAGTGGCAACCCTGAGCCTATCAGAAACTGGATTTGATACCGCTGGTTCAGCCGTCATCAATCGACAAGTTGCGATTTTTAAATCCAATGGCTCGTAGAATTCTTCACTTCCATACTCAAGAATCAAATCTTTCCCTGTCACTCCCATATCCGCACTGCCAAATTCAACATAGGTGGGCACATCCGAACCGCGAATTACCATCAACTTCACATTCTCATGGTTAGTTTCAAAGATCAGTTTACGACTGTTGGAGATATCTTCCTTAGGTACAATGTCGGCCTGCCGGAATAGTGGTAACGTCTCTTCCAGTATACGACCCTTGGTTAAAGCTATAATTAGGTTTTGGGAAGTCATATGCTTGTTCACTTACTTTTTACGATCAAATGAGAGCGATAAGAGGATCAAGAAGGCACCCTGCGAATCTGCGCTCCCAGCAGTTGAAGCTTCTCTTCAATACATTCGTAACCACGGTCAATGTGGTAAATTCGATCCACACTCGTTTCATTCTCAGATACCAAACCAGCAATAATTAGACTGGCAGATGCCCGCAGGTCTGTCGCCATTACTGGTGCTCCTTTTAATGATTTCACACCTTCCACTATTACTGTATTTCCTTCTACT
Organism: Gammaproteobacteria bacterium; assembly: GCA_002712055.1. Taxonomy (GTDB): domain Bacteria; phylum Pseudomonadota; class Gammaproteobacteria; order Pseudomonadales; family Pseudohongiellaceae; genus UBA9145. The sequence goes on from PARV01000009.1 coordinate 56,956, forward strand.
CGAATAGAAGCGCCCATGCGATTCATCTCGTGAACGTGCATGAATCTATTTTCAAACACGGTTTCTGTAATAGAACCAGTTCCATTTGCTACCGCATTCAAGGCAGTGAACTGCGCCTGCATGTCGGTTGGAAATGCTGGGTAAGGCGCGGTGCGCAATGATACCGCGTTGGGTCTCTTCCCACGCATATCCAATTCTATCCAGTTTTCGCCTAAGTTAATCTCGGCACCAACTTGTTCGAGCTTACTTAGCACAGCTTCCAAAATGTCAGGTCTAGTATCTTTAATCTTTATATGTCCACGGGTTGCCGCGGCTGCAATGAGATAGGTACCAGTCTCAATGCGGTCTGGCATTACAGAATAACTGCAGCCCCTAAGTTCCTCGACGCCATTAACGACAATGGTATCGGTACCATGCCCAGTAATATCAGCTCCCATCTTGACCATACAGTTGGCAAGATCAACCACCTCAGGTTCGCGGGCGGCGTTCTCTATAATAGTTTGTCCCTTGGCCAAAGTTGCCGCCATCATCACATTTTCAGTTCCTGTTACAGTTACCAAATCCATGAATAGGTGAGTTCCCTTCAATTTGCCATCCACTGAGGCCTTTATATATCCATCTTCCACTATGATGTTAGCGCCCATCGCTTCTAATGCACTAATGTGGAGGTTCACTGGGCGGCTTCCAATAGCACATCCACCGGGAAGTGCAACTTCTGCTTTCCCGTATCGGGTCAACAGAGGCCCTAATACTAGAATTGACGCGCGCATAGTTCTGACCAGTTCGTAGGGAGCGCTGAAACCCTGAATGGAGCTGCTGTTTACCTCGACATTGAGCTTCTCATCAATAATCGGTTGCACGCCCATGCATCCCAAAAGCTCAATCATCGTTGTAATATCGTACAAATGCGGGAGATTGCAAATTTGTACTGTATCGTGGGTCAGTAATGTAGCCGCAAGTATAGGTAGCGCAGAGTTCTTAGCTCCGGCTATCCGAATCTCTCCTTCGAGGCTCACACCCCCATTTATAATTAGCTTATCCATTTCAATCGAGGACTGGGTCTAAATATCAGGAAGCATTTCGCTCTTTTTCAGTCATTAGACGCATGGTTACCGCGTGAATGACTCCACTGACGATATGCTCATTGAGAATCTGGTAGACAATTTGCTGTCGTTTCACTGCGGTGAGCCCTTCAAAGATATCTCCGATCGCTGTAACAAGATACTTACCATCACTGCCTTCGATGACAATCTCACAGTCCGGCATTGATTCGGACAACAGTTGCCTAATCTGATCTGAATCCAAGAATTAACCCTTACAAAAAGTTACGGTTCCGACTATTTCCAGTTTTCAAGTACCAGATCGATGTCGTTGTTGTGTTGTGTCATTAAGGCTGAAAACTGGGTGTAGTACTGACGACCAAGGTTTATTCCCGCTAGACTTAGGTTTTTCAATTTCCATTCATCGTTTTCATTGAGAAACATCTGATATTGAAGCGTAAGATTACTGTCGCCGCCACGTAGCTCCATGCCGACCACGGTATCAGCCCTTGAGTCACCCTCAGGATTGGTCGAAGGAAGAAAAACCAACTCCTGACCGTTATAGGATACCAACGCTGCACCATAAAAACGGGTCAACGTGTTTTTCAAGATATCTGCAAATCGTTGCTTTTGTTCAGCAGTAGCTAAGTCCGCGTAACGTGACATAACCACTTCTGCCACTGCATTGAAATCAACAGTATTGCTGACAGCTTCTTCCACAGCTGCAAAATAACGTTCCCTGTCAGTGAGGAAAAAATCTTTAGACTCAATGACAGTTTCTAGCAGCGTTTCCACACCTAATTCAGCAGTCTCGATAGCCGTTAGCTCCTGCCCATAGAGCAGGCTTGGCATACCCATAAAAAACCACAACATTGCCAAAGTATTGTTAAATAATTTCATCAGTCTACCTCTCATTAGCCCACAACGAAAAATGGGTTCACATACATGTCAATCAATCTCTTTTGATTATCCGCTGAAAGCATATTAAGCATAGGCATTCAGACCGCAATAAGGACTGAACCATGGTTGAGGAAGGCCAGTCTACATTAATTGCGTACCGCAATAAATTATTACTTGCAAACAGGACNAAAGAACCTTCTAATTACCGGCTTTATCGAAAGCACAGAATTTTGCAAAGTATTCTCCCAGCCACAGNCTTTATCTTCCTNGGATTCATTGGATTAACCTTGGGAGCCCGNTGGCTCGTGAAAGGGGCCTCAGCTTTAGCTCACAGCCTTGGGGTGCCCCCNTTGATGATAGGTCTTACTATTGTCGCATTCGGCACATCCGCGCCAGAGATGTTTTCGTCTGCCATCGCGGCCCTGGCAGGCGAACCAGAATTAGCAATAGGGAACGCACTTGGCTCCAACCTTTTCAATGTCGGTGTAGCTCTTGGGATAGCCGCCCTTATTAGTCCGTTGAAACCACCTGACAGTTTGATCAATTTACCATTCAAACCAGCCTATTTGATTGTTGATGAAATACCCACATTACTGTTGGTTACACTAGTCGCTGGGGCGCTCCTANTTAACTTGTACGTCGGCCTGTTCGATGCTTTGATATTATTAGGACTTACAGCTTTATTGATTTACCAACTAATCAATAAAANATCTGNTGCTCCATCTAAATCAAAGCANGCAGATCCCCCCTCGATANGCAAGCTACAGNCNATAGCCTATCTTTTACTGGGATTAGTATTCTTAATTGGTTCTGCCGAACTTCTTGTGCGGGCAGCTTCTTTTATCGCCGTAAGCCTCGGCGTGTCAACTGCCATTATTGGGCTAACCATCGTTGCTCTAGGCACCAGCTTACCGGAATTAGCTACAGCGGTAGAGTGTACATTGAAGCGTCAACACGACTTGGTATTTGGAACTATATTCGGATCAAATATCCTGAATTTACTTACTGTACTCCCTTTTCCTGGTTTGTTCAGCCCCGGACCTATTGATCCCTCACTATTGAGCCGCGACTATTTAGTAGTGCTAGTACTGACTCTGTTACTCACCTATTATTGCTACCGTGGGATCAAACAAAATAAGATGATCGGACGTTTGTGCGGCTTGATCTTCTTGTCAATTTACTGCGGCTGGTTTACGGTTATGCTGATTCAAGTACAAATCTAAACCCGTTCTTCTCTCCCGAGACTTTTAATCTAATTATGAACTCAAAGTCCCCACTCATCGCCAGTGCAATTCGCACAATTAAGATCGAGAAGGAAGCCGTAAGTGCTCTTGAATCCCGTATTGGTGGTGATTTCGAACGAGCATGTTCTCTTATTCTTGAATGTAAAGGTCGGGTAGTCGTCACTGGTATAGGGAAATCCGGTCATATCGGAAGGAAAATCGCAGCCACCTTAGCGAGTACCGGTACTGCTGCGATGTATGTTCATCCAGCAGAGGCGAGTCACGGAGACATAGGNATGATCACAGTTAACGATATAGTTATCGCTATATCGAATTCAGGTTCTACAGAAGAAATCACAGCATTGCTACCTGTACTAAAGAGAAAAGGTATACCTCTCATAACGTTAACAGGCGATGTTCAATCTGAACTGGCAACGGCCGCTACCTGTAATCTGGATGTTCATGTTGAAGAAGAAGCCTGCCCACTAGGGCTAGCGCCCACATCGAGTACCACTGCGACCCTGGTAATGGGAGATGCCATGGCAATGGCATTGCTCGAAGCCCGAGGTTTTACCCATAACGATTTCGCGTTGTCCCATCCAGGGGGAAAACTGGGTCGCCGTTTGTTAGTAAAAGTAAAAGATGTCATGCATTCCGGTGAAGAAATACCTAAGGTATCTGCTGATACTACGCTTNCAAACGCACTACTCGAGATGAGCGAAAAAGGCTTTGGTTTGACGACGGTAATCGGTAGGTCTGGAGGAATAATAGGTGTATTTAGCGATGGAGATCTTAGGAGANCCATAGATGCTGGCAAAGACATTCATAAAACTAAGATAAAAGATGTTATGTCNCCCGACTATAAGTCCGTCAGAGGCAATTCATTGGCAGCAGAAGCTGCACAGATTATGCAAGATACAAATGTCTACGTTCTCATCGTGGAAGGTAAAGATCGACAAATTCAAGGTATCGTAAAAATGCATGACTTACTTATCGCGAATGTAGTCTGAGTCTGCATTATGATTTTTAATACCGAAGAATCTATGGCAGAAACCGCTGCTAAAAAATTGAAATTATTATTGTTAGATGTTGATGGCGTATTAACCGATGGAAAACTTTACTTTACAAACTCAGGTGAAGAAATGAAGTCATTTCACTCTCTGGATGGTCACGGCATCAAAATGCTCATTGAAACTGGTGTGGAAGTGGGAATAATCACTGGAAGAACTTCAAAATTANTGGAAAAACGCTCCCANGATCTAGGAATTGAACTGCTGGTCCAAGGCAGGCAAGATAAGTTAAATGTACTTACCGAGATAATGGAAGCAACCGGTCTAGATTTCGAAGAAATAGGATATGCAGGTGACGATCTCCCCGATATTCCAGTGTTGCAAATGGTTGGATCTAGCTTCAGCGTTCCCCTTGGGCACACCTTGGTGAAATCCTCAGTTCAAGCTATAACAGAAACTGAGGGTGGTAGCGGAGCAGTNAGAGAAATTGCTGACTTCATTCTTAATGCGCAGGGCAACTATGAGCGATTCCTTGGGCCATAGCTGTGCTCTGGCTATAATGCACTTTGATTCTACAAACCAAGCCACTACTTTCGTGTTAAGCTTTGGATGTCCATTGCCACACCAAGCGCTATGCAACGACTCTCTCTTTTTCTGATTCCCGCGCTTATTGCTATTGGCCTATTTATGGCTATTANTTCCTTCGACCCTATTAGTAACGATAGCGTCNAANCGCTGGACCGGGCGGACTTGTATTTTGATGCCTATTCAGAGGGTATAAATACCGTTCTGTACGCGAGAGATGGTACGGTCCATTATACTTTACAGGCTATTAGTCAGACCCATTATAATAATAATGTCCGAACCGACTTAGAAAAACCGTTTATCCGTCTCTATCAACAGGGAGATTCTCGTTGGAATATAGTCGCTAATTCGGGCAGAATTTCAGCTACTTTAAGGGGATCCGAAGCAGCACACTTAATTGAATTGTCAGGCAACGTTGAAGTCTTTAGCATCGATGAGTTCGGCAACAGGACCGTGCTTTCTACTGAATTTCTGTCGCTCGACCTAGACATGGAAACTCTTGAAACTGACCAGGCTGTAACTCTAGTAACCACTAACCTTAAACAATCATCTATTGGCATGTTNGCAGATCTAGGATCGGATGAAATTTTCTTTCGTCGTGACAACAAGGGAAGCTATGAGCAGATGTCAAACTAGCTATATGAGGCACCTTCTACTCGTTTGTATTTCCCTGAGCACTGGGTTCGTCATGTCTTTGGAATCAGACAAAAATCAGCGTGTGCTTTGGAGCTCAGACGGCGATTCAACTATGAGTGTAGAGGGTAACACGCGAATACTTGGTATGACTGAGAATGTAAAAGTGACACAAGGTACGTTGGAAATTCTAGGCAATGAAGCTATATTCGAATATAGCGCCTCTACTAATGAGTTAACACGGGTTACGGTGCGCGGAACTCCAGTACATTACCAGCAACAGCTCGATGAAGATGGATCTATTGTTGTCGGCACTAGCAACACTTTGCTGTTCTATACTGACGAGACAACCAATGAAACTATTCTTGAGTTAATAGGCAATGCCGACATCCAATCGCCTGACTCTACAATGAGTTGCGAAGCAATTATTTATATAGCAAATAGAGACCTGATCAGAGAGGCTACGGGGCCCTGTGAGGGAACGCTGAGCACTGCTCGAGATTAAATTATGTTAAAAGCAGCAAATCTTGCCAAGACTTACAGAGGCCGNGAGGTCGTGCGCAACGTTTCGATTAGTGTCGAACAAGGTGAAATAGTTGGATTACTAGGCCCAAATGGAGCGGGGAAAACTACTTGCTTTTACATTATTGTCGGGCTTGTTCGGGCAGATGTTGGAGAGGTATCAATCGATGATTATTTCCTGACCTCCCTACCCATGCATAAACGTTCAATGCACGGGCTTTCCTATTTACCCCAAGACTCTTCCATATTCCGGACGCTGAGTGTTGAAAAAAATATCCTAGCTATCCTAGAAACCCGAAAAGATCTTGGTAAGGATGAAAAACAACGAAAATTGGAATCCCTTCTTGATGAGTTCAAAATCCAACATATTCGACATAACAAAGGCATGAGTTTGTCCGGCGGCGAGCGTCGCCGCGCTGAAATCGCTCGCACTCTCGCTGTTGATCCAAAATTTATTCTGTTAGATGAACCTTTTGCTGGGGTTGACCCTATATCAGTAAGCGATATCAAACAAATAATTCAGCACTTGAAAGCCAAGGGCATTGGAATTTTACTAACCGATCATAATGTTCGGGAAACCCTCGACATCTGCGAAAAAGCTTACATCGTTAGTGAAGGACAAATAATTGCCAAAGGTGATTCTGCTTCAATTCTCGATAATGAGAAAGTTCGCGAAGTGTACCTAGGAGAACAGTTTAAAATATAACTATAAAAATTGGCCCACNAATATGGCTCAAATTCCTATGCAATTCAGGCTTTGTTATTGCTATACTGCGTTCTCCAGTGGGCCAAATTTTCACGGATCACTGCTCTCGGTTTCAAATTTTTCTCTGCCTGCAAGTAGTGTTGCCCATGAAACTTTCGCTTCAGCTAAAGCTCGGTCAGCAATTGACCATGACCCCTCAGCTTCAGCAAGCCATACGTCTACTGCAACTTTCTACCCTGGACCTCCANCAAGAAATTCACCAAGTCTTGGAATCNAATCCAATGCTGGAATTAATTGAAAATAACGAAGACGAAGATATTAGCTTTAACAAGGAATCAAACCACAACCTGCTTAACAACCCCACTCAGCAATCCGCCACAGAGCTATCTAATAACCAACCATTGANAGGAGAAGATCATGGTTGGCAAGAACAAATTCCTCGTGAATTAGCAGTTGATAGTAACTGGGAGGATATTTATCCNAGTACGTTTTCTTCGATCCCTTCGTTTGATCCTAGTTTTAGTGAATTCGAATTACGCAACACCACAGTAGACACGTTGCAGGACCATCTGCTCTGGCAGCTAAACCTNACTCCAATGTCCGAGCAAGATAAATCGATTGCTCTTTCCATTATTGATGCTATTGATGCTAATGGAATGCTCACCGTAGATATTCAATCTATCCATGAAGGGTTTTCAGAAGAATTCGAAATTGAATTAGACGAAGTGCTTGCAGTACTCCATCGCATTCAGCAGTTCGATCCCATCGGCGTAGGATACAGCGACTTGGCCGAGTGCCTATTGATCCAGTTAAGCCAATATGACAATCCCGAGCAAGCTAAATACATTCAGAATGCGAAATTAATCATTAAAGAGCATCTACATTTACTCGGCCATAGAGATTACGTGCAGCTGATGCGACGCACAAAACTTAAAGAGGCAGAACTAAGCGAAACAATATCCATAATCGAAAACTTAGATCCGCGGCCGGGCGCCAATATTTCTCCTCCATCTACTTCCTACATTGTTCCTGATGTGATCGTCTCCAAACAGACGGAGACAGGAAAATGGAGAGTAGAGCTCAATCCTGATACAACCCCCAAAATACGAATTAATAATAATTACGCTTCACTAGTTAAGAGAACTGACTCGGATAAAGAGAGAAATTATCTACGAGATAATTTGCAGGAAGCACGTGTGTTCATCAAGAGTTTANAAAGTCGCAATGAAACATTAATAAAAGTAGCTGTATGCATCGTTGAGCACCAGAGAGGTTTCCTCGAATATGGTGAAGAAGCGATGAAACCCCTAGTGCTGCACGATATAGCTCAAGCCGTGAATATGCATGAATCTACAATTTCACGGGTGACCACGCAGAAATATATGCATACTCCGCGGGGGATTTTTGAACTTAAGTACTTTTTCTCAAGTCACGTCACCACTAAGGGAGGAGGGGAATGCTCATCAACAGCGATTCGNGCCATNATAAAAAAACTGATCGCAGCAGAAAATGCGCGCAAACCACTTAGCGACAATAAGATTACAGAATTACTTGAAGAAAAGGGGATTAACGTGGCTAGACGTACCATCGCTAAGTACCGCGGCTCCCTATCTATACCACCTTCAAACGAAAGAAAACGGCTGTGCTAGCAACAACCTGCACACAAACCATTCCAAATCCGATTGAAAATCGGATAGCAAATAAACTTGATCCGTAATGAGTAAACAAAGCAATGCAATTAGATGAAATACTAACACCTGGACTTTGCCAAGCTAAGCTTACAGGCGTGAGTAAAAAAAGAGTTTTGACTAATGTTAGCGAGCTGGTTGCCCAACAAAATGAATTACTGAAAGCGGACGAGATCTTCAATGCTCTTGTGGCAAGAGAGCAATTAGGTAGCACTGGGCTAGGCGACGGTATAGCNATCCCGCATTGTCGTGTTTCATGCTGCCAGAAGATTGTAGGTGCCCTAATTACTATAGATAATCCGATTGACTTTGATTCCGTTGACGGAAAACCCGTAGACATACTATTTGTACTGTTAGTACCTGAGCAAAAAACAGATGAGCACTTAAAANTCCTGGCGGGACTAGCCGAATTATTTAACGATGAAGACTTTTGCTATACATTGCGACATACTCAAGACAGTAAAGATCTCTACAATATAGCTGTCACATACTAGTCTTTAACTACGACTCTGAAGATGCCTTCCTGATCCNTACTGGAGCAAAGCGTTACGGTCTTTAAGGGGCTGAATAAAGGCGTTATAGCATTCCTTGACAAAACAGCATGAAATAAAAGAAATGTATTGCGACATACAAACTTACCTGGGGAAACGATTTCAAAAATAGAAGATTATAATCTGAGATATATAACAGTTATTATTTGGTATATTGGCGAACACCATCGGTCAATGTATATGTGTGAAAAACAGCGAAATAATTTATTACCAGCATTGCAAATATACAGGTGAGACTTCGCGANCTAACCCGATAAACCANGATAGATAGGAGTTGGAAAAGGTAACAATGCAGATAAGAATAATTAACTGCTGGAATTTAAGAGATGGTAAGAGGAAATGTAACAGTAATTAATAAAGCCGGATTGCATGCNCGCGCCGCATCAAAATTGGTCACGTTAACCTCGACGTTTGCCTCGAAGATNCAGGTAGGGCATAAAAAGATGGTCGATGGTAAAAGCATACTCTCACTGATGATGTTGGCCGCTGGCCAAGGAACCGAGTTAACGATCGAAACAAGTGGTTCAGACGAGCAACAAGCACTTGAAGCTACTTTAGCATTGATTAAAGATGGGTTTGGTGAACCTGAGTAAGCTATATAACTCCGAGTAATTATGAACCGTCGCAACAGGGTGGCTACCGCTTAACCCTAAAATGGCGGTAAAATCGGACTAGTTCAACGAGATAGCTTTCCGTCAAATCACTGATTCTTCAACCCTGATACAATCGCGTCAACCTACAGATTACAAAGTAGAAGATGATTTTCAAGTATGGCTGAATTAACCGAATCACAATTCCAAAAGGATCATGTGCTGGCGCTAAGCCAGGCAGTTGACAGTGGTTCTCTATACCAGATTCGGCAACTAATTAAGACTTTACCTACCGCGGGCATTGCCCACTTAATTGAAATCTCTCCTCCTAANACCCGAAGCGTACTTTGGCAATTGATCGACAAAATTTCTGAAGGAGAGGTTATTCAGTACCTCAACGAAGACCTTCAAAACGATATCCTAAGAGAACTTAATGCAGAACAGGTAGCTGAGCTTACAGGAGGCTTAGAAACAGATGACCTAGCAGACATACTGCAACAACTCCCTCAGCAAGTGTCTTCTCAAGTTTTACGGGCCATGGATCAGCAAGATCGGCAACGCGTCGAAACTGTACTTTCATATAAAGAAGATACTGCAGGCGGCCTGATGAATACCGACACTATTACGGTACGACGTAACCATACTGTCGAACTAGTACTCAGATATCTTAGACGTCACGAAAGCATTCCCGAAATGACAGACAACATTCTCGTAGTTAATCGCGATGATGAATTGCTCGGCATACTGCCACTCCGTAAAATACTCGTATCTGACCCTAATACCTCGGTTAGAGAGGTAATGCGGGAAGATATTGAAGCTATTCCTGTGGATATGGACGCTGCCCAAGTTGCGCAACTGTTTGAGCAAAATGATTGGGTGTCAGCTCCCGTTGTAGACAGCAATGAAAAACTGCTAGGTCGTATCACTATCGATGACGTGGTGGATGTAATTCGAGATAGCACCGAGCACTCGCTAATGAGTATGGCGGGTCTCGATGAGGAAGACGACGCGTTTGCACCAGTTGTAAAAACAGCTAGGCGTCGTGCTCTCTGGTTAGGTGTAAATCTAATGACGGCTCTGCTGGCTTCGATTGTGATTTACCTGTTTCAGGACACAATCGAAAGGGTAGTCTATCTAGCAGTTTTAATGCCAATAGTAGCTAATATGGGTGGCGTGGCAGGTACACAAACACTGACGTTGGTAATCAGAAGTCTAGCTCTTGGACATATAAGTCCATCCAACAGTCGTTGGCTGCTGACTCGGGAGCTCGGAGTCGCCATTCTGAATGGCACACTCTGGGCGTTTGTCATATCGCTAATTGCTTTCATGTGGTACGGCGATTTACTGCTAAGCTATATTATAGCATTAGCTATGTTGATAAATTTGGTTACCGGTGCTCTCGCAGGAGCCTACTTACCCTTATTCCTGAAGCGGATCAAGATCGATCCTGCCTTGGCTGGCTCTGTTGCACTAACAACGGTGACTGATTCTATTGGGTTTTTCGCATTTCTTGGACTGGCACAGATTTTCTACTAGTAAACGATGAACCCAGAAGAGAACTCGGCTGATCACCGACCAAGTAAAACCCAGCGTAAAAAAGACGCACTAGCATTACAAATACTTGGGGAAAAGTTAACTTGTTTCACCGCCCACCAGTTACGGAAATTACCCCTTACTGAAATAGCAATAACTGCAATAGAGCAATACAACCTACTTCCCAGAAAACATGGAGCAAGGAAACGCCAATTACAACTTATAGGTCGTCTAATGCGTTCCTGTGATTACGAAGCCGTTTCTCTCGCTATGGAATTAGTGTCCAGAAACGATATCCACCAATCTACAGATCTGCAAAATGCTTGGGAATTGAGCGAAAAAATANTGACTGATGGTAATGTCGAAATTAACACCATAATTAATGANCATGAACATCTTGACCGACAAAAACTACGCCAACTGTATCGAGAATATTGTAAAGGTGGCAGAGCTGAACAACAGAAAATTCGCTCTAAGTTAATAAATTATCTAGCTAGCAATCTCTCCGAATAAAAGGCTTAGCCGCTATCAGTAATTCCATACAACAANGTGCCAAACTCACCAAGGACCACTGTTTTAGCTAGCTAGTCGGGTTCCAGATTAAGTGATACCATCCGTTGCGCGATCTAATTCGTAATCTAGTTATAACACCTGTTCTTGCGTGAGCCACCTTGAGTCATTAAAGGCCGTACCGAGATTGGAAAAGAGGATAGTCATGTCAGATAAAGATGCTCATGAATACTGGAAATCCAACATTAAGATTGTCTTATCTCTATTAGCAGTCTGGTTTTTTATCTCCTATGGCTGCGGTATCCTTTTCGTTGATGCTCTTGATACGATACGATTTGGAGGTTTCAAGCTTGGGTTTTGGATAGCCCAACAAGGAAGTATTTTTGTATTCGTAATCTTAATATTTATCTATATCCACTTGATGGACAAGCTCGATGATCGTTACAACTTGGAATCATCCAAAGACCAAATAGATATCGCCGAGGAAGATTCCCAATGAGCGTGCAAATCTGGACTTTCGTTTTTGTATTTCTCACTTTTGGGCTTTATATAGGTATCGCCATATGGTCCCGAGCCGGTTCCACCAGTGAATTTTATGTCGCGGGGAGCGGTGTATCACCAGTGGCCAATGGTATGGCCACTGCTGCTGATTGGATGTCCGCAGCTTCGTTTATTTCCATGGCAGGCCTCATTTCATTCCTTGGGAGAGACGGCACGTTTTACCTAATGGGGTGGACCGGCGGGTACGTATTACTGGCTTTGCTGTTGGCTCCCTATCTACGGAAATTCGGCAAGTATACTGTGCCTGACTTTATCGGTGATCGGTATTATTCCCAATCAGCGCGGTTAATCGCGGTCTTTTGCGCAATAGCTATTTCCTTTGTCTATGTTTGTGGCCAGATGCAAGGAGCAGGTATCGTATTTTCAAGATTTCTTGAAGTTGACATTACCACCGGCGTCATCATAGGTATGACGATTGTGTTCTTTTACGCAGTGATGGGGGGTATGAAAGGCATCACCTATACTCAAGTCGCACAGTATTGTGTATTAATTTTTGCTTTTATGGTGCCCGCCATTTTCATATCGATCTTGATGACAGGAATTCCAATCCCCCAGATAGGGTTTGGAGCGGAGCTAACNGAGGCTTTTGGTGGAGGCTATTTATTGGATCGATTGGATGGTATAAGTGAAGAATTGGGTTTTGCCACCTATACAGANGGACAGCGCACAACCCGGGATGTATTTTTCATAACCGCTGCGCTAATGTTCGGTACCGCTGGGCTACCTCATGTAATTATCCGTTTTTTCACTGTACCGAGTGTCCGTGACGCGCGCCGGTCAGCCGGATTCGCACTTATCTTCATTGCCATTCTCTATACCACGGCCCCCGCTGTGGCAGCATTTGCCAGAACAAATCTCATCTCCACCGTAAACAATATTGAGTACACAGCTGTACCAGAATGGTTCAGTAAGTGGGAAACCACGGGATTAATTTCTTTTGAAGATAAAAACAACGATGGCCGCATCCTATATGTTGGTCCCGACTATGTTGGTGGATCAGAGCTCAATGAATTGGAAGTTAACCGGGACATAATGGTGCTGGCAAATCCGGAGATAGCTGGATTGCCCAATTGGGTTGTCGCCTTAGTAGCCGCTGGTGCACTGGCCGCAGCACTTTCCACTGCTGCTGGCCTGCTACTGGTAATCTCCACTGCAGTAGCCCATGACCTTTTAAAACGGAGCTTTATGCCTGCTATTGCCGAGAAACAGGAGTTGCTTTATGCCAGGATAGCAATCTTTATAGCTGTACTGGTCGCCGGTTATGTGGGCCTCAATCCGCCAGCTTATGTGGCGCAAGTTGTTGCCTATGCGTTTGGCCTAGCAGCAGCATCGTTCTTTCCTGCGATCGTTCTCGGCATTTTTCAAAAACGTATGAATAAGCATGGAGCAATATCTGGTATGTTGACCGGATTTATACTTACTGCTGCCTATATCATTTACTTTAAAACCATCAACCCATCAGCAGACAATCCAGAAAACTGGTTGTTAGGTATTTCCCCTGAAGGAATAGGGACACTTGGCACTATTGCAAACTTTACTGTAGCGATGACGGTAAGCAAGTTCACGCCTACCCCTCCAATGGAGGTCCAGGCTATCGTTGAAGACATTCGCTTACCGGGTGNGGCTGTAACTGCAAATTAGNCAACCTTTAATTTTTAGCAGCTAAGATTATTTTGACCCTTGGNTGCCGTGATCGCCATGTTCGGTTTTTCTCCAGTAGTCATCAACTGTCTGCTTCATCTCTCGGTGCATGAACAAAATTCCAACTAAATTTGGCACGGTCATTAATACGATCGTAATTAACGAGATATTCCAAACTATAGTGGTATCGGCCAAAGCCGCATAGAAAAATCCTAAAACATAGACAATTCGATAGGGCAAAACCGATTTGGGACCAAACAAGTAAGTCATAGCCCTGTCGCCGTAGTAGGACCAAGCGATTGCTGTAGAGAAGGCAAATAACATAAGGCCAATAGATACTATGTATTGCCCGTATTCTCCAAATATTCCTCGAGTATAGGCTCGAGTTGTCAACGGGACTGAATGGAGTAATGATTTCCCTGTAACAACGATACTTGCGTCTTCCAGTTGACCGTCAGCTACGGGGATACTTCCAGTGATTAGTTCTCCGTCGAGTGTGTATCTTACCTCCTCCGCAAAAGACCTAGCATGTATAAGTGTAAAATCTGCAGCATTAACTACTTCACCCAGCACTAACTCTATTTCTCCCGTGTAGCTAGCCGCGCTGGATTCATCCCCNCCAAAGTAAGCGAAAAGTGTCTCTAAATCTGTTGGCTCATTTTCACTATAGGTCCCAGCAACAAAATTCATATCTGCTCGCTGGAATTCGTTGTCGAACTTCTCCTTCCAAACCCCAGAAGATAGAATCACCAGCCCTGTAATGGTACATATGATGATCGTATCTATAAAAGGTTCCAGAATTGAAACCATACCTTCGTCTGCAGGTTCGTCTGTTCGCGCCGAGGCGTGGGCAATCGGTGCGGAGCCTTGCCCCGCTTCATTAGAGTACAACCCCCTATTCACGCCTCGATCAAAAGCATATGCAAAGGTCGCCCCAAGAAAGCCTCCTGTGGCAGCAGAACCTGTAAACGCGTCACTGAAGATCGAGATAAACGAAGGTAGGACATTGCCAATGTTTGGAATTATGACCGCGAATGCTCCCACTAAATAGATGAAAGCCATCGTTGGTACTACCGCTGCAGCTACTCTAGCTATCCGCGTAATACCTCCGATGATCACCAAAGCTAGAAGCACGGACAAAATACTGGCTGTGATAAGGGGGTCAAGAGAAAAAGTACTCTCGAGTCCAGCTGCAATACTATTTATTTGAGGAAGATTACCCGTCCCGAAAGAACTCAATACTGTGGCAATGGCAAAAATAACGGCCAACCATTTAGCATTCAGGCCCTTTTCCATGTAATACATAGGCCCGCCGGCTATGGTGCCGTCCGAAGTCTGCTCGCGGTATTTGTGGGAAAGGGTGACTTCTACGAACTTGCTAGTCATTCCAAAAAATGCGGTCATCCACATCCAAAACAATGCTGCAGGTCCTCCCAAATGAAGAGCCAAAGCNACACCACCAATGTTGCCTGTACCGACTGTGCCTGATAGTGCCGTTGAGAGTGCCTGAAAGTGAGTTGTATCACCCTTCGCCCCTTCCTTGTCAAATTTACCGCTGGTTACGCCTATGGCGTGCCTGAAATAACGAATCTGAGGAAAACCGAGATAGAGAGTGAAAAATATGCCTACAANCAGCAGAAAAGTNGGAAACCAAATAGCGCTGCCAAGATAACCATCGATGAAAATTAAAAAATCATTTACTGAATCCAAGACACTTCCCTTGTTTGTTGTTCTTTAAAAAACTAATCGTGCTATTAACTAGNAATCGTCAAAATCTACACCTAATCATTACTAATCGTTATTTTTGGACTAGCCGATGCTGCTGTTGAAACTTCCTCGACGCGTCGAGCCACTTTGTCGGCAAGCAGTACATATGCTCGGGCAGCCGGATGATCTGGATTCGATGCTACCACAGGATAGCCTGCATCAGTCTGCTCGCGAATAGTTAAATCAAGTGGCAACCGACCAATCACCTCAGTACCGTAGTCTAGAGACAAGCTATCCCCTCCACCACTCCCGAAAATAGACTCTTCATAACCACAATTAGAGCATACATGTATACTCATATTCTCCACTATTCCTAATAATGGGACGTCAACCTTTTTAAACATTTCTATGCCTTTTCGTGCATCTAGAAGAGCCACATCCTGAGGGGTAGTGACTATAACTGAGCCGCTAATCTTTACAGACTGGGCGAGGCTTAACTGAATATCTCCTGTCCCAGGTGGCATATCGACGACNAGATAATCCAAGTTAGACCAGGTTGTGTCACCCAATATCTGATTAAATGCCGAGATCATCATGGGAGCCCGCCATACTACGGCTGTTCTTTGATCTACAAGGAATCCTATAGAATTGCATTCGATCCCGTGGGCCTTTATGGGACACATAAATTTTTGTTCCCTGATCTCCGGGCTAGTACCTGGTTTTACGCCCATCATGAGCGGAAGACTTGGACCATATATGTCTGCGTCCAGCAAACCCACTCGGCAATCTTGACTCTGAAGGGCCAAAGCGAGATTAACAGCCGTTGTGGACTTTCCAACACCNCCTTTACCGGATGCGANGCAGATGATGTGTTTGATGTTTTNCAAATAACTCAAAATTAATTCAACCTGTTCATGGATGCCATTATCAAAAAGGAGTTGTTANCTCAATNANCTGGTGGAATTATCTTTTATTCAACCTAAAAAGAAAATAGGCATGACACGAACATAACTAGACCGATAAAATCAAAACCACAAAACACATTATAGCTTTACCCCGAGCGGGAAGATCACTACGCAGAATGCATAAATCCCTATGGTTATTATTCCTATTCAACTACTCCTTGGCTGCCGCTGAGCTGCAGGAAGAGACAGAGGTTAAATTCGCGATTTTTTCTTCGTCCTGGGGAGAGAATACCGATGATGGATTGCGCGTGGTTGCGCATAATCAAACCCAAGAACATATTCGACTGGATACCATTCTCTTTCTTAAACAGGAAACAGCAGAATCTGAACAAGTTATCGTTGATCTGGATCTCGAAGTCCCGTCACAGGCTTACGCTGANATNGAATTACCATATATCGATCTGTTACGGAGTAANGAGTGCATAGGACGTACAATGGCTGAGAACTGGAAATTGGTAGAAGTCTCTAATTACACACTAAACCCTTCGGTCAGAAATCTGATTATTGAAGATACCGATTCCTTCCGAATCTATCAGTGCATCGAGAATGTGCAAACAACCTGGTCACGTTTAGCAAACGGTACCCAAGTTCAATACGAAGAATGGGTGCTATTCCATTTCGAGTCGCGACGGAATAACTAGATAAGCATCACTGATAAAAAAGGGGNCTAATGATCCCTATTTATTTTGCTTTCGACTAGATTACAGAAGTATTCCACCGTTATTCACAAAAAATGGAGCAAATACTAGGCTCAAAATAGCTGATAATTTAATCAGTATATTTAATGATGGCCCAGAAGTATCCTTTAATGGGTCCCCAACTGTGTCACCCACAACAGCTGCCATGTGTACATCAGATCCTTTACCGCCAAAATTGCCAGCTTCGATGTACTTCTTGGCATTATCCCAAGCTCCTCCGCTATTGGAAGAAGCAATCGCTAGGACACCACCCGCCACTAGGGAACCTGCGAGCATGCCTGCTACAGCCTCTACACCAAATAAGTATCCAGTCACTAGTGGAGTACCCATAATAAGAATACCGGGAGCGATCATCTCCCTGAG
>PARV01000010.1 GCA_002712055.1 Gammaproteobacteria bacterium
AGAGTAAGGGGTGCTGAGGATCATTAAAGCCCCCCGCATCTTATTTTCAGCTGCCCCAAAGAGATTTGGATAAGGAAGAGCGCTCATGGTTGCAAGTGCTGTCAAACATTTTCTGCGCGTAAGATAAGGATTAAGGGGCATGTCTTGTTACCTCTTTAGATGGAAACAACCTACCTACAAAAGCGGTGACAAGAATTTAGATCATTCTCATAAGAAAACCTATTTTATCAATGGCACCAATCGGTTATCGTAGTCTTTTACCCAAAAAGGGCTAGACTCGTAGTCAGAGACTATGCCGATCCGACCAAATTTTCAATATGTTAGGGTTTCTGCAGGCGTAAGCACTTTTTTAAGAGGGTAAATATTGGTTAGAATCGGTTTCTCAGCGAATTACGGAGTTCAAGGTATGTCAAGGCGAAAAAGAACAACAGCCACCCAAAGACTGGCGATAATCGTCACAGTAAGCAGCATTAGTTTCCTCGCTGGATGCGAACGCCAGCAGGAAGCCAATCGATCTGGTAGTGAACCAGCTATCGAAACTACAGCCATGCAGGGACCTATTTATGCTCCTGCTGGCATGGGCGCCCAAGACGGGGAGTGGCAGGCCTACGGGGCTGAGATAGGCAGCACTAAGTACACTTCTCTAGCTCAAATCGATGCGACAAATGTAAATGATTTGGACGTTGTCTGGCGCAGACCCGCCGTTGACAGTTATTACCTAGAAATGAATCCAAACCAGCGCTACTCCACAACTTGGAATGCCGCTCCAGTTATCAAGAACAATGTTGCTTATATAACCAATGGTCTTGGTCTTGTAGAGGCATACAATCCGGGTACTGGAGAAACAATCTGGGTGCAAGAACCAGTAGGCGGTTTAGAGGGTTTGCCCGGAGCCCCAACCCGTGGTGTTGCGTACTGGAGTGATGGAATCGATGAACGAATCCTAGTGCAGCGGGGTATCTATCTGTATGCGCTCAACCCTCAGACTGGAGAATTATATCCCGAGTTCGGGGTCAACGGCCGTGTCGATTTACAGTTCATGCCTGTAGAATTTACTCGATTTCGCTGGGGTGGCGTTCCAATGGTTGTGCGTGACACAGTGCTCATTGGCCAGTCTATGTCAGATACATTCGACAACAAGGAAGCCTATCGAGGTGATGTCCATGCCTTCGACGTACGAACTGGCGAACTTTTGTGGACATATAATACGATCCCGCAGGAAGGGCAGTTTGGGACCGATACCTGGCAAGACCGGTCTTGGTCCTATACCGGTCATGCGCCAGTTTGGTCTTTATTCAGCGCCGATGAAGAATTAGGCATGGTTTACATGCCTATTACATCATCAACGAATGATATGTACGGTGGCCACCGTATTGGCGACAACCTGTTTAGTCAGAGTATCGTGGCGGTTGATGTAGAAACCGGGCAGCGGGTCTGGCATTTCCAGACCGTGCACCACGGTCTTTGGGATTATGATCCGCCCGCGGCACCGATATTGATGGACATTACCGTGGACGGTCGAGAAATCAAGGCAGTCACTCAACTAACCAAGCAGGCTTTCGCTTTTGTATTTGATCGAGAAACTGGCGAGCCGGTTTGGGACATTGAGGAACGACAAGTGCCCCAATCAACCGTGCCAGGCGAGGTGACTTCACCTACTCAACCATTTCCTACCAAACCGGCCGCGTTTGATCGGCAGGGAGCCACAGTAGATAATTTGATCGATTTTACTCCGGAAATCTTTGCCGAAGCACTAGAGATTTTCAATAACTATGTAACTGGACCCATGTTCACTCCACCCACGGTTAGAACCGACAATGGTACCCAAGGTACTATCCAGCTGCCCGGTTCTCAGGGCGGAGCGGATGTTCAGGGGGCCGCTTTTGATCCAGAAACAGGCTACCTATATATACCTTCCATTACTTCGCCTTTTGTCGCGGATTTGTTGCCGGGTGACCCGGAGGTCACCAACCTAGCCTACACCAAGGGATCGAGACGTTGGATTGGCGGACCCCGAGGGCTGCCACTCTTTAAACCTCCCTATGGCCGAATCACCGCGATTAACATGAACACCGGTGATCACGTATGGATGGTCCCGAATGGAGATGGCCCCCGAGATAATCCNGCCATCGCCCANNTNGACNTTGGCCAATTGGGNGCTCCAGGNCGGCCAACTCCCCTGCTGACTCAAACGCTGTTATTTATAGGGGAGGGATTTACCAACCAACGCCCCGGGGGAAGAATACCACGTGACATGCCNGTAGAAATTGCCACCAACAGCGGAGACCCANTGTTCAGAGCGTATGACAAGACCAATGGTTCGATCGTGTGGGAAGTTGAGCTGGAGGCTGGAACAACCAGCCCGCCAATTAGTTATCTGTATGAGGGNGAGCANTATATAACAGTTGCCATAGGGGATAGAGAACATAGCCCGGAAATGGTAGCTTTTAAGTTAACTTCNAACTAAAGGAGCAATATTAATGAACAAACTTNTCAGCCTGTTTGTCTTACTTGGTAGCTGCTCGTATGCGTATGCGCAAACCGCAGCTCCCGCAGTACCTCCCATTGCTACCGATGTCACTGCAGAAGAGATTACAAAGTTTATTGATGCGCTGCCCCGTGACCGCGTNAGCGACCGTCCCATCAAGAACGTTGAGGTGACCGGCGATTATCGAGTAGGAGTGTACGGAGTGTTCCGCCCTAAGGAATTTCCGGGAGGTTCTAACTTGCATCAAGTAAATACTACTGAAATATATTACATACTTAGTGGTTATGCGACGCTTGTTACGG
The DNA here is from genome assembly GCA_002712055.1 of Gammaproteobacteria bacterium. GTDB lineage: Bacteria > Pseudomonadota > Gammaproteobacteria > Pseudomonadales > Pseudohongiellaceae > UBA9145. The sequence continues at coordinate 2,791 of PARV01000010.1, forward strand.
GTGGTGNCATGACTGAAGCTGTGCAACAGAACGAAAACTGGGTTCGAGGAACAGCCATAGAGGATGGAGTAATCCGTCGCGTACAACCCGGCGATGTCATCATTATCCCCGGTCACACCCCACATTGGTTCAGCGCGCTGGAAACAGATCTGAGCTATCTAATCTTCAGGCCGGATCCTGACAATCGCATACCTTTAACCGAATNAANCCGTACCTTTCCTGTAGTCGGAAAACCCCTGGCAAACCTGCTCCATTTTTTTCAGGCTGTTAATCAGTAGGCTGCTTCACCGTGCGCAGATAGGGTTTTATCTTATTAAATCCGTCAGGGAACATCTCCTCAGCCTCTTCGTCAGANACCGTTGGCACGATAATCACGTCTTCCCCNCTCTGCCAGTTAGCAGGCGTCGCAACCTTGTGCTTAGCAGTGAGCTGCATCGAATCCAACACCCTTAGNATCTCATCGAAGTTTCGTCCTGTTGTCATCGGGTAAGTCAACATCAGCTTGATCGTCTTGTCAGGTCCAATGACAAATACTGAACGCACGGTGGCATTGTTGGCTGCTGTCCTTCCTTCTGAGCTGCCAGCTTCATCTGCTGGTAGCATATTGTATAATTTAGCCACCTCAAGATTACTGTCTCCGATCATAGGAAAGTTCACAGTATGTCCCTGAGTTTGTTCGATGTCCTTNGCCCATTCGTTGTGATTCTCCACGGGGTCGACACTTAGTCCAATAACCTTGCAATTCCGTTTGGCGAATTCCCCTTCTAATCCGGCCATATAGCCTAGTTCAGTTGTACAAACAGGCGTAAAATCTTTGGGATGAGAAAATAACACACCCCATTGATTATTCAGCCATTCATGGAAATTGATTTCACCGCGCGTTGTCTTGGCATCAAAATTGGGAGCGATATCATTTATTCGTAGTGACATTATGGTCTCCAGCAAAAATATTCAATCAAAGAAAATTATTATAGGTGATTCAGCCTATTCGAATTTGTAAGTTTACGCCGTGGTAAGAAGACCATCAATATGAACCGAATATGGNGAGGTCATATTCTCAGCCATTCACCAATTTCGACACCAAGAAATATATAGGCCGTCACAAGAGGCATTTCTCCAATCAGTAGGGCTGTCGTCATTCTTCTAAAAGACATTTTCGCTATACCAGCCACATAACAAATTACATCTGTGGGGACCAATGGGAAAAACGACCAACCAGCAACTATGGCAAAAGCATATCTTCCCTGCATTTTCTTNTTTAGCTCAGCGATTTTTCCTGGATATTTCTCCTCCAGAAATTCATCGTAGTTGCCAAAAGAAGGAAATTTGTATACGAAGAATGCGCCTACAACAATCCCTGTAAANGAAATTACCAAAACTAACAATGGCCACTGCGGAAAGGAAATAGCTCCTGCCAATACAAATGGAGTGCAGGGAATCATCAGCAACGATCGCATCAATGACAGGACGATATATACAATNAACGCCATCGTACCAAAGTTGTTCAGAAGCCCAGAGATAGAATCTCGGCTTAGCCAGTCGGGGAANATTAATAGTGATACCAATACAATGGCAACGAGGCATAACCAAAACCGGTTTAAATTTTTGAGGAATGCTTCTAACATCAATTCTTACATGTCTAAAACGGAATTTACGAAGGCTTACTTTTGTGAGCAACTTTGTGGGCGTTTTTTTCCCAATTTTGTCCATCGAAGTCAACAATCGTAATATTTGACGGATATTCATCCAGACAATTGACATTGACATCCATGCCATCCGGGTTCGACCGGGGAATATAGAATGGCTTTATACCGCAGATCTTACAAAAATAGTGCTTAGCTACTCCCGTGTTAAAGGTGTAGGTCTGAAGACTTGATNNACCCGNCAGNAGGGTGAAATTGCNCTTGGGCACTATAAGGTGCAAATAACCGGTCATGCTGCAGATCGAACAGTTGCAATTCTCTACTTCGATATGGTCAGGCGCCTTTACTTCAAACTGGACTATGCCACAGTGGCAACTTCCTTTATAAATCATTATGTGCGNGTTTCTCAGTTTCTGACCAGTCACTCTATCACCAGCCGTAATCTGTTCCAAGCGACCTGTTTTAAGATAATATATGGTAATGCTTCAACATCGCTTCATTGAATCTGCCAAGAAACAACCCGGCAAGATGGCAATAATCGACCGCACGACTGGTCGCGATGTAACCTATGCTCGCGCTCTGTTAGCTTCATTAATACTTGCACGCCGTTTTCAAAAATTAGAACGGGGCCGCATTGGAATTATGTTGCCTACCTCCTCAGGAGGAGCCTTGGCTATCATAGGAGCCCTTATGGGGGGGCTTACCCCGGTAATGATTAATTATTCCACTGGGGCAGCAAAGAATTGCCANTATGCNCAGCNACAATGTGATTTCAANNNAATCATNACTGCNCGNCCATTATTGGAAAGAGTCGNCTGTGACGAACTTCCCGATATGGTATTCCTCGAAGACATCATGGATGAATTGAGTAATTTTGAGAAAGCAGTTGCTTTTGTTAAATCCAAACTCACTCCTACATTGCTAATGCAGCTTTGTGGGAAAAAGGACTTAGATAAAGAAGCAGTCATTCTCTTTACCAGTGGCAGCGAGAAAGATCCTAAAGCAGTGCAACTGACTCATAAGAACATTCTGTCCAATATAGATTCTTTTTCGGAGATGATGGATTTATATAACATGGACAATCTTTTAGCAGTTCTCCCCTACTTCCATGTTTTTGGACTAACAATCAATTTATGGACTCCTTTGTGTCTTGGGATGACTTCGATCACTTACGCTAATCCATTGGAATTCAAAACCGTAGTCAAAATCATTAAGGAGGACAAACCAGCATTATTAGTTGGTACTCCGCTTTTTCTGGAAGGTTACGTTAGACAATCAGAACCAGGTGATTTCGCAAGCATACAACTGACTGCATCAGGCGCCGACAAATGTCCCGACCGGCTGCGCGATCTTTACCGCGAGAAACACAATCTAGAGATCTTAGAAGGTTACGGAACAACAGAAACATCGCCAGTGATTTCGGCGAATCCACGCGATGCAAATAAGCCTGGTAGCATCGGCGTTCCTATACCTGGCGTCGAGGTCAAGATCGAAAATTACGAAACTGGTGAAGAATGTAAGCTCGGGGAGATCGGCAAGATTATGGTCAAAGGTGATGGAGTCATGAAGGGTTACCTGAACGATATGGAAGAAACCCATTTGCGGATTAGTGCTGGCTGGTACGACACTGGGGATCTAGGTTGTGTCGATAAAGATGGTTATCTTTGGCACAAGGGTCGTCTGAAACGCTTTGTAAAGATAGGCGGCGAGATGATTTCCCTTGTCATGGTGGAAGAAGCGCTCAATACTGCAACACCTGAAGAGATTGAGTGCTGTGCTATAGAATTACCCGACGCAAAACGCGGTTCACGTATTGTTGCCGCTACCACGCAACCTGTAGACCCTCAAGAACTGGGTAAAAAGCTGTCGGAAGAACTCCCAAATCTAGCTCTCCCAAAGAAATACATTACTATTCCTGAATTTCCACGCATGGGTAGTGGCAAAACCGATTTTCGCACATTGACTGACATGGTCAGGAGCATAGAAGACAAAACTTGAATAGATGCCTACCAATAGTATTCACTGCCTAAGCACGTGTCGTTCCTCAGTTATACAGGTGACAGGCAACTTGACGGTCGACATCGGTAAGATTAATCAACTCGGGCGTGACTTCGTGGCACTGATCCATAGCCTTTGGACAGCGATTGGAGAAACGACAACCAGGAGGCACATTCACAGGTGAAGGGATTTCTCCTTGTATAGTCGTAGAAGGACGTTTCTGCTCTAGCTCCGGATCCGCCTCTGGATTGGAGCCGATGAGAACCTCTGTGTAAGGATGCTTGGGACTGAAGTAAACTTGATCAGCTTTACCTACTTCCATCAGCGACCCAAGATACATTACCGCCATGCGATCACTCACGTAACGCACCATGGAAAGGTCGTGGGCTATAAACAAGAGAGTCAGTCCCATTCTCTCCTTTAACTCTCCGAGCAGGTTTATTACCTGAGCCTGAACCGAAACGTCCAAGGCAGAAATTGGCTCGTCACAAACTACAAACTCCGGTTCCAGTATTAGAGCCCGCGCTATGCCAATACGCTGACGTTGTCCGCCAGAAAATTCATGCGGATAGCGAGACATGTGATCCGCCTTTAATCCCACCTGCTCGAGCCATTCAGCTACCCGCTCCCTCAGTGAGTCCGCACTGACGCTTGTGTGAAGCTTCAATCCTTCACCAATTATCTCGCCGATTGTCATCCTCGGGTTTAAGGATGAGTAAGGGTCCTGGAAGATCATTTGCATTTTAGGCGCAAGCCTTTGAAAATCAGCTGGTCGATATTTCTGGGGAAGGGTTTCACCTCGAAACTTAGCGATACCTGACGATTTAGCATGCAATCCAACTAGGGTCTTACCAAATGTTGTCTTTCCAGAACCACTCTCTCCAACCAAGCCGACTATCTCTTTCTCCCCAACGGATAAGCTTACATTTTCAACGGCATGAACTCGCTGATTACGACTAAGATCAAAATAACGGGTTAGATTAATGGCCTCAACCAGGTCGGTCATAAATCATTCCCCTTGAAATACAATTCTGCTGGTCTCCTAGTAGAATCTTTGTGGTGCAACCAGCAACAACTAGAATGCTGTTCTTCAACAAAGAAGCCATCAGGATACCGCGTATCACAGATTTGCATGGCAAACGGGCAACGGGCACAGTATCCGCAACCTGCAGGTGCCGAAAACAGATCGGGCGGGCTGCCTTCGATCGGTTTCAACTCGCGCTGCTTACTTGGGTCGTTGGTGGGCATTGCCTCCTTCAACCCTAAAGTGTAGGGATGAGCGGATCTGTAGAAAATATCCCTTACCGCACCATGCTCTACTATTTTACCCGCGTACATGACAGCAACCTCATCTGCCATGCGCGCCACTACCCCTAAATCATGTGTGATAAGAACAATAGCCATGCCAGTTTCCTGTTGCATGTCTTGCATGAGATCAAGAATCTGGGCTTGGATCGTAACATCAAGAGCCGTGGTGGGCTCATCCGCAATGAGAATCGAAGGCTTGCAAGAGATTGCCATAGCGATCATAGCTCGTTGTAACATTCCACCTGAAAACTCGAAAGGGTATTGCTTGGCGCGCTTGCCAGCCTCGGGGATTTTGCTCAGCTCTAAAAGCCTGATAGCTTCATCGAATGCCCGTCGGTAACTATGCCCCTTATGCACTTGTAAAGGCTCGGCTATCTGGTCACCGATCGTCATGGTAGGGTTGAGCGAGGTCATTGGATCCTGGAAGATCATTCCGATCTCGGCCCCACGTATTTTTTTACCATCGATCGTATCACGTGCCAAAGCTTCCCTGCCTCGCAGTAGAGCAGTACCTGACGTAATTCGCCCAGGTGGCATTGGGATAAGTCCCATTATGCTTTGCACTGTAACCGATTTACCACAACCCGATTCGCCTACGATCGCTAAAGTTTTTCCCTGTTCTACTTTGAAGTCAACGCCCCGCACTGCTTTAACGACTCCGCCGTAGGTGTCAAACTCAACCGCCAAATCCTTTACTTCTAAAAGAGCTGGGGAGGGTTCGTCAGTCTTTTTAATATCGTTCACTCGGTATTTCTCATTTTTGCATCTAGCGCATCTCGCAAGCCATCACCAAGCAGATTTAGTGCTAATACAGTGATACTAATAAACAATGAAGGAAAAATAAGTTCATGTGGCGTCGTTAACATAGTCTTAATACCCTCGTTAGACATTGAACCCCAAGAAGGAGTCGGTGGTGCGACACCCATCCCGATAAAAGAAAGAAAGGCCTCAATAAATATCGCATTAGGAATCGCAAAAGTGATAGTCACCAACACAACCCCCAGCGTGTTCGGGATCATATGTCGTAGGATTAAATAGTTAGTCTTAGCTCCCAAAAGTTGAGAGGCAGTGATATACCCTTGTTCCCTAATTTGAAGTATTTGCCCCCGAACCAATCTTGCTGTGGCTGGCCACATTAATACTACCAGTGCGACCAACATGGGAAACACTCCGCTTTCTCCTGGCCCTACACCAAAAGCTATCTTAAAGAGGATCATGAAAAGCAGGAAAGGTAGTGCTACCACGAAGTCGGCAAAACGCATCATCAGTTGATCAGTTCTGCCTCCGATAAACCCGGCCATACTGCCATAGACCACACCGAACAGAATAAACAGAAGAGGCGCTCCAACACCAATAAACAAGGAAACCCTCGCACCAGCCATCAACCGAGCCAGCATGTCGCGTCCAAGATAATCGGTACCCAAGGGATGCCAAGCAAGATTGATCTGATCTCCCACTTTCACCTGTGTGGACTCATCCACCAATCCCCGTTCCAACGCATCGCGCAGCGTAGTAACTCGCATCGGCTCTACTTCTATTGTCTGGTAACCGTCAAGTAATTCACTTTGAGGACCAAGAGGCACGATAGAGTAATAGTAACGACTAGGTTTGAGATCAAGACGATCTTCAAAAAACAGAGTGTCGTTGTCAAAGAACTCCCCAAGCGGAATACCGTAAGCGAGTTCCGGCCCCACTGGAAAAATATTGCGGTAAACTCGGTGACCATTGGCTCCGGGTAAGACGTCCCATTGTAATCGGACGGCCTGAGTAGTTGCGGGCTCTCCCAAGCGCAAACCCTGGCCCGGAAGAAACTCATTACCTAGCCAAGGTTCATAATCTTCCACTATTAATGCAGCGCGATTAGCTCCCGGCGCCTGGCTGACCTGGTCAAGATCCTGCTGTGCCGGGTCTAGGCGCCAGAATACAGGGCCTGCTACGGTGAAAAAGGCCAGAGCTATTACTATGAAGAGGGAGGCTAGAGCCCTCTTGTTTGCCTTTAGACGAATCCATGCGTCCTGCCAGTAAGACAAAGATGGTCTGGAAATCGCTTGAACTTCTCGATACCCATGAAGCGGTGTGAAATCGACAGAAGAAATATCGGTCATTTTTCCAATCTCACTCGCGGATCAATAAATCCATAGAGCAAGTCCACAAGTATTACCATAAAGACTAGGAACGCCCCGTAGAAGACAGTAGTCCCCATGATCACTGTATAATCCAGTTGTTGCACAGCTTGGACGAAGTAGCGACCCAACCCTGGGATGGCAAACACTAGTTCGACGACAAAGCCGCCTGTTGTTATAGCGGCGATGGAAGGCCCTAACACAGTGATAACTGGAAGGATAGCGTTGCGAAGCTGATGTTTCGTAAATATTCGTGCGGGCGGCACCCCTTTTGACTTAGCTGTTCTCACGTAGTCAGAATTAACCACCTCTAACATAGATGATCGCATTAGCCGTGTCAGGTAGGCCATCGTACCCAACCCTAATACCAATGCTGGCACCAACATGTGCAAGATAGTACCCCATCCTGCTACCGGTAAAATCGTCGCACCGACGGCATTATTGAGAGTTACTAAAGTCAGCTGGCTAAGGGCTGCTATGACAAAGCTAGGTACTGAAATACCCAATATCACCAATAACATGATGAAATAGTCTGGCAGCCGATTGCGATAGATCGCAGTCAGAGCGCCGAATAAGATACCGCCGGCAGCGGCAAACACAACGGCTAGAACACCTAAAATTGCGGATATAGGAAAATGTTCGCGGATGATGTCGTTGACCTCGCGATTTTCCTGAGTAAAGGAAATGCCGAAATCACCCTTCACCAGGTTGCTCAAATAAATGAAGTATTGAGTGCCAATTGGCTGATCAAGGCCGTACTTGGCTTCCAGATTTGTGCGAATAGCCTCGCTAACGGCGCGATCGTTTAAAAGAGGGTCACCCGGCACATTGTGCATGGCAAAAAAAGTGGCAGTAGCGATGAACCAGACCGTCACAATACCTTGGAGCAATCGCTTTAATACATAAACCCACATAGAGAATTAGCTGTTTACCACGGCGTTTAGATTATTTGTTCTAGTCTTCAGATATATCGATGTAGGCGTAGCTATAATCAACATCGGGCCCGACAGAACGACGCTTGAACCCCTTCAATCGGGGATCCACAACGAAAGATATCCCACGTTCATACATTGGAATAATTACCACATCTTCGTGGATGAGTTGCTGAATATCGCCGAAGGCATCCATCCGCTTCTTAGCGTCAAGTTCAGATCGTCCAATCCTAACAAGGCGATCCATCTCCTCGCTTCGATAATGACCCCGGTTATTCAGATTCCAGGAAGCAAACAAATCTCCAAAAGTAAGTGCGTCAAAATAGTCTGGCCCCCAGCCAGCCATAACGAGATCGAATTCGCCAGAAGTCATTTTAGCAAGGCGCTGTTTAAAGATCTGAGCATCGATGCGCAACTCGAGCCCGAGATTCTGCTTATAAAGCTCTTGGTAATACTCACCCGCGGCTAACGAAAGGTTGGAGTCCCCACTTAACAATACAATCGGTGGGAACTCTTCCAGACCCAATTCTTGCCGCGCCAACTCCAGATGCTCGCGGGCTTTTTCCACATCCATTTTATGTTCTGGCGCTGGGTATTCTTTTCGAAAGGTATCCTCCACTCCTTGTATCCAAACCGGGAACAGGCTCTGCGCGGGCAAATAGCTTGCCTCCTTCATTACCTTATAAACCAGTTCCGAAGGTTCCTGGGCCAATTGCAACGCCCTTCTAAAATTCCAATTATCCGTTAAGCGGTTATCGCGGTGGTTAAACTCGAGAAAGAACAATGTGCCATCCATGAAGCGATCGATCTGCCAGCGCTGTTCCATCGCCGTGGGTAACATTGGCGCAACCAAACTTGTTTCGACAATTTGTCCGTCCTTAAATAGATTCAGTTTTGCATTCACATCATGAGTTATATACGCTGTCACGATTTCATCGAGAAATCCTTTCTGGTCATTCCAATAGTAAGGGTTCTTTTCCCACAACATAGAAGACCCATGTATCCATTCGGTTACCACATAAGGTCCATTGGATAGGAGCATGTCCGCATCGGCACCATAACGACCGTTGGCGTTCGCAAAGAAATCTTCACGCAAGGGATAGTAAGTGTTGAACGCAGCCAGCTTATCAAAATACGGCGTAGGCCTTTCGAACTCGACTTCCAGCAGACGATCAGACACGGCTCGGACACCTATCATCTCTTTAGGTAAATCCCCACGATTTACCGCTTCAGCGTTTTTTATCGGGTAAAGAATGAAGGCATATTCAGAGGCAGTCGCTGGGTCAAGTACCCGCCTCCAGGCAAACTCAAAATCATGAGCTGTTACGGGTTGGCCATCGCTCCACTTTGCTTCTTCCCGAATCCAGAAAGTAGCGCCGTCATCATTTATCTCCCAACGCTCAGCGACACCAGGAGCAAGTTGATCATTGTTGTCATAAGCAATTAATCCTTCCATTGTATGAGCGAGCACAACAAAACTTACGGCGTCGGTGCTACGTGTAGAGTCTAATTGTGGAGGCTCTTCTGATAAGACGATAGTAATGCTGTTACGTTCTACATCAATAGCGCCCCCGCTCACGACACCACCCGAATTACCAGCTGCAACTGATAGCACATAGATAAGCACCGAAAGTCCGAGAAAGGCATAGAGCGCATAGAGGCCAAGTTGCTTTCCCGCAGAACTTGCAAAATTTCCGTCACTGTCCATGGCGGTAACCGCTTCTGTATCCGTCGTATCTTGCATGACGTCCTCCTCTAGTCGAGCTGAGAATACCTTAGCACCAAAGTCACGACAAGTAAGGAGCCTGCCATTGCCACCCTAAAAAGCATGCCGAAAACCCTGATAAAATTGAATTTAGCTAGTTCATAGGCTGAATCGATTCAGTCCGTGCAGCAAGGTCATCGCTCACAACTTAACCGGACATAAGGTTTCCTATGCCAATTACCAATGAAGCAATCAGCATAAACGCGGTAGGCGCGAAGGTAAGCAAAAACCCGATAGCACGAGACTCGGGATTGGCAACATAACTGCGCAGATAGAGCAACCTGCCTAAGAGGTATACAACGCCGGCTCCTGCAGCAATTACGGGATTGCCTAGAGAAGAATACAAAAGAATAGCTGGCAGAAAAGCGACCAATTGTTCAAGCGTATTCTGGTGAACACGCCAATATCGTTCGAAAATAGGATCGCCACTGCTGGCAGGCGCGGGTACATTGTATTTCCCTCGAGCTCTACCCACCAGTATTCCAAACCCGATGTACTGTATCAATGCCAGAATTACTACAATAATTACAAAATCCATAGTTTTCCCCTTTTAATTTTCCGAATTCAGATTCAAATCGTTTCTATAGTTCTTTTACCGCCGAAGATTTTATTATTTGTGAAAGATATGTAGTAGTAGTTTTTTGCAAAGGCACTTCGCGTATAATCTTGTATTCATCGGCCCCAAGCCTCAATTAACCGGGTTACCTTAGCTAATAAGTGGATAAAATGATGGCCAATAAGAAAACCGGCGGCTTTGATTTCGAACAAGCTCTGCAAGACCTCGAAGAGCTAGTGACCGCCATGGAGGAAGGAGAACTCACTCTGGAGGAATCATTAAAAGCATTTGAGAAAGGTGTAAAACTCACCCGCGAATGCCAGTCCGCCCTTAAAAAAGCTGAGCAGAAAGTTCAAGTTCTTATGAATGACAATGGTGATACGCAAGAACTTGAATTTAAAGAAGAACTCGACAACTAGGCTCCATCGTGAATCTGCCCGCCTCTCATCTTCTGGAGGATTTTATGCTCCAGTGCCAGCAACGAGTAAATAAGTTGTTGGATACTCATCTAGATCAGGATATCCCGAGCCAAACGCTGCGTGACGCAATGATTTATGCTTGTGTCGGCGGTGCCAAGCGAATCCGTCCAGCTCTGGTCTATGGAAGCGCTCAGGCGGTGGATACTGAACTGGATCGAGCAGACCATGCGGCCTGTGCCGTAGAACTAATTCACAGCTATTCTCTGGTACACGATGATCTGCCCGTGATGGATGACGACGACCTAAGGAGGGGAAAACCCAGTCTGCATAAAGCATTCGATGAGGCAACTGCGATACTGGTTGGAGATGCATTGCAGTCGTTAGCGTTTCAATTACTGGCTAAGCCTATACCAGCACTTAGTGAAGAAATACAATTGCGTATGGTTCAACTTCTCGCAGAAGCAGCTGGCCCAAAAGGCATGGTAGGTGGTCAAGCTCTAGACTTTGAGCTTACAGGTCAATCCATTGATTTAGATACTTTGGAAACCATGCACAAATCAAAGACTGGAGCCATAATCAGGGCCAGTGTGCAGTTAGGGGCTTTGTGTAAACCATCGGTAAGTGCTGAACAATTGTCGGCCCTAGATAAATATGGCGAATGTATTGGTTTAGCCTTCCAGATACAGGATGACATCTTGGATGTAACTGCTGAAACAAAGATACTTGGAAAACCTAAAGGATCCGATGAACGGCTCGAGAAGCCAACTTACGTTTCCTTGTTAGGCCTGGACGCTTCCCACATCAGAGCAAACGAACTGAAGGAACAGGCCCTAGATTCTTTAACGCTATTTCTGGATAACGCTAATCTATTGCGGGAATTGGCGGCCCATATCATCGATAGGCCTCACTAAATGCAAATTATCGCATTTTTTCGTAAAGGAAAAGGCTTGAAAAGTAACGATCGGGGAGTTGAAATATAGAGATGCTGGAAGAAATACCTTTAACACGACCTGATACTCCTCTCCTAGATCAGATTGGTAATCCCTCTGATCTAAAACTAATGGAAATTAACCAACTTTCACAGCTAGCGGATGAACTGCGGCTTTTCCTCCTGTATTCCGTTGGTCAAACAGGGGGGCATTTTGGAGCCGGCCTAGGGGTAGTTGAACTCACTATTGCTCTCCACTATGTCTTCGACTCCCCCAAGGATAAATTGGTATGGGATGTCGGACACCAAGCCTATCCTCACAAAATACTGACGGGTCGCCGGGACCAGATGCTGACAATCCGCCAAGCAGAGGGTCTGACTCCCTTCCCAAGCAGGATAGAGAGCAACTACGACGCCTTTGGCGTCGGTCATTCAAGCACCTCAATCAGTGCTGCCTTGGGCATGATGGTGGCCGACCGCTTACTAGACGAACAACATTATAATATTGCCATTATCGGCGACGGAGCCATGACAGCCGGTATGGCATTTGAAGCGCTAAATCACGCTGGTCATCTCGATGACAATATTCTGGTGATATTAAACGATAACAATATGTCTATCTCAAATAATGTTGGCGGGCTTTCCAGCTATTTCGCACGGATGTGGGCAAGTAAACCATATAACTTTATTCGCACTGGATCCAAACGAGTACTGTCCAAAATTCCTCCTGCGTTGAAGGCGGTTCACCGAGCAGAAGAGTATATGAAGGGCATGGTGTCACCTGGCACTCTTTTTGAGGAAATCGGGTTCAATTATATCGGCTTGATTGACGGACACAACACGACAAGCTTAGTTGAAATTTTGAACAATATAAAATCTCTACGTGGGCCACAACTGCTGCATCTTGTTACTCAGAAGGGTAAAGGTTATTCCGAATCCGAGAACGACCCTTTCGGCATGCATGCCATGAGTAAAATAGGCCCAAAAATTGATAAAGAAAAACCGAGACCCAAGCAAGCAGCTTCTCTCGAAAAAGTGGCAGATAACGAGACTACGAAAAAATTATCTAATAGTGCCTCTACTTACTCTCAAGTTTTTGGTAATTGGCTTTGTGATGCCGCGCGACAAGATGACAAGATTGTTGGTATTACTCCCGCTATGGGTGAAGGATCCGGCATGAAAGATTTTGCTGAGCAATTTCCGAAACGGTTTCATGACGTGGCCATAGCTGAACAGCACGCGGTGACCTTCGCAGCCGGCATGGCTTGCAATGGTATAAAACCAGTGGTCGCGATCTATTCAACTTTTCTCCAGCGCGCATATGACCAGCTCATACACGATGTTGCCTTACAAAAGCTAAACGTTTTATTCGCCATCGATCGGGCAGGCCTGGTAGGTGAAGATGGTCCGACCCATGCCGGCAGTTTCGACCTGAGTTTCTTGCGCTGTATCCCCAACATGGTAGTCATGACTCCTAGTAACGAGGCTGAAACCCATAAGCTATTATCCACCGCCTATCACCATGAAGGTCCAACTGCCGTGCGCTATCCTCGCGGGAAAGGGTCCGGCGTCGTCATAGAACGCAACCTTAAACCAGTGGCTATTGGCAAAGCAGTAATCCGACGCGAAGGCTCCTCAGTAGTCATTCTTGCCTTCGGCAGCATGGTGGAGGTGGCGCTAGTTGCGGGCAATAAGATCAATGCGAGTGTGGTGGACATGCGATTTGTCAAGCCACTTGATGAAGACTTAATCGGTGACATGGCCACTCGTCATCAACTTATAGTTACGCTAGAGGAAAACACAATTCTAGGAGGTGCCGGCTCTGCAGTTAACGAATTCTTGCTGCAATCAAACTATCAAATTTCTATTCTGAATCTTGGTCTGCCCGACAAGTTTCTAGAGCACGGTAAAGTTCCTGAAATGTTGGCTAGAATAAATCTTGACAGCGACAGTATCGTGCAGTCTATCGACAAAAAGCTCAAGGATTGCAAGATTCAATCAGAAGCGGTTTAACCTTTGTCGCGTAATCTATTGTTTGTACAGGCACTGCGAAATTCCCGTTTGACGACCCGAGAGCTAATAGATAGACTGCGCGCATTCCTTATACGACTATGTTGATTTAGGATCCGGAGCTATCTAATTAGATCCGGCCAAAAGGGAAACCGGTGAGAATCCGGTACTGCCCCCGCAACGGTAATCCGTCAATTTGGCTTATGCTAAATTTGGCTGTAAGTCCGATACCAACCTGATCAACACTACGAAATTTGGTGCAGCGGAGGGCTACATCGGTGGTTTGGTTGGCTACAAACCGCTCTTCTAACCGATGCTTCCCTTGTCAATATTGATGTCTGCATTTTATTGCGGCGGCTAGATTGATTTGAAAATGAACATTACCGTGGAAAAATTAATGGCGTCATTGATGACTCTGCTTGTCTTCATAACCCCTAAGCACCTGATAAGGCTCTTCTTTTGGAATAAAGTTAAACATCTTATCTCCTCCCTTGGAGCAACCTGTGATAAACAAAGAAGATCGCAACAAACGCCATAAGCGCGCCATGCAGAGAAAAAAAGCTCATGTAGATAGCCGCATTGCAGAGGCTACTATCGACAAGGGTTTGTTACTTGTGTTGACCGGTAATGGTAAGGGTAAGAGTTCCTCAGCATTTGGTATGTTGGCTCGCAGTGTCGGCCACGGAATGCAGTGTGGTGTAGTTCAGTTTATTAAAGGACAGTGGGAGTGTGGCGAACAGCTCGCCTTTGAAGAACATCCGCTGGTTGAGTTCCACGTAATGAATACGGGATTCACCTGGGAAACTCAGGATCGCGAGACAGATATTGCGGCTGCTAAGTTAACTTGGACTAAGGCTAGTCTTCTGCTGAAAAATTCCAGTGTAAAAATCATTATCCTTGATGAGCTAACATATATGCTTACTTACGGCTATCTTGATAAGAAAATGGTATTGACCTCTTTGGTAAATCGTCCAGTCAACCAGCACGTCATCGTAACTGGCCGAAACGCTTCGAAAGAACTAGTAGAAATAGCGGACACCGTCAGCGAAATAAATGACACTAAGCACGCTTTTAATGCAGGAATAAAAGCCCAGAAAGGCATCGACTATTAATGAGAATTTGTTTTCTATTCGTCACAGCCATCGTGTTTTCTATAAATACACTCGAGGCAAATTCAGAAGTGGAGGTTCGGGATGATGAAGGAACCCTCATTACGCTGAAGGCTCCAGCACAACGTATCGTCAGCCTCGCTCCTTCCTTAACTGAACTTATTTATGCTGCGGGTGCTTTTGAAAAATTAGTCGGAGTAGCGGAGTACAGTGATTTCCCGCCTGCAGCGAAGGAGCTACCCATCGTAGGTCGGTTTGATATTCTCGACATTGAGCGCATCGTGCAACTAAATCCCGATCTGGTGGTAGCCTGGCAAAGTGGTAATCCACGTACCTCGGTTAATCGACTAAGAAAGCTTGGATTGCCTGTGTATATAGCGGAACCAAAGAGTTTGGCTTCTATCCCTTTCCATATTGAGCGATTAGCTCTGCTTGCCGGAACANAGTTGCGNGCNGAAGAGACAATTAACNGTTTTCGGCAAAAACTGAAAGCTCTACACAATCAGTTTAGCCATCANAGTCCCGTGACTACGTTTTATCAGGTATGGGATGTACCTCTTATTACCGCTGGTGGAAATGAGCTCATAGACGACATCATTCGCCTATGCGGAGGCCNCAATGTATTTGCCAATATCAAGAGAGTTGCACCAAAAGTAAGTCGTGAAGCTGTCTTGGAAAGAAACCCGGAAGTAATTATTGCGAGTGGCATGGATATTGAGAGACCAGAATGGCTAGATGATTGGCTTCGCTGGCCCAGCATAAACGCTGTTGCAAACAATAACCTGTTCTTCGTGCCGCCTGAACTCGTGCAAAGACACACTCCAAGGGCGCTACTGGGAGCCGCGCAGATATGCTCTCAACTAGACCAAGCGCGTCAGCCCCGGTAGGTTAAGCATCATTCTTGATCGTTAACTTTCGCGTACTCGCACGCATTATGAAATATGAGACTGGCNTCAGTCTTACCTTCANTAACCTCAAGGTGAACCCTGCTGAAGCATGCAAAAGGTATATGCAAGGGAAAACTTCGATTTAATGGCATACCTAACACAGTAGGCAAAATAACCCGAAGTACACCTCCGTGAGTAACAATCAATAAATGGCTACCATCGGGTTTAGCAGCGATTTTCCNCCATGCTCCGAGCACACGCGTCTTGAACGAAAGATAATCTTCGCCGTTGGGAGGAGCTAATGCAGATAAATCTTTGCGAAAAGCCTTGAACTGTTCTGCCGCAACCTTGCGCCATTCACTGACTAACATACCATCCCAATCTCCGTAATCAATTTCCTGCCATTGACTATCAATAGTGGTTAGGCAGTTCACTGCCANAGCGGTCCGGTCAGCAAATTTGCAACAGCGTTTTAGTGGTGAAGAAATTATCTCGGTCCAGTTAGGGGTTTGTTGTGAGGCGCTATTTGATTTGCTAAGTGAAGCTGCTCTCCGCATTTGGTCCCAACCAGTTTCNGTGAGCACCGGGTCCACCCTACCACGAAGTATATCGCCGCCTTCCGGTTCGCCATGGCGCATNAANTCAACAACTATTCTTTTGCATGTATCCGTCACAGAGCTACTTCATGTGCCCCAGCTTGTCTACTTTTACAGAAAGATAACTTTCGTTATGGGGATTGGCCTCGGTATGGAGGGGAATTATCTCGCTCACATTAACGTCCATGTTTTTTAGNGCCTCAACCTTTCGAGGATTGTTGGTCATCAGTCTTAATGCTCTGATCTTAAAATGATCGAGTATGGGTTTACAGATCTCATATTCGCGACTGTCGGGTTCAAACCCTAGTTGCACATTGGCTTCTACAGTATCGGCTCCAGAATCTTGCAGAGCATAGGCTTTAATCTTGTTAAGTAACCCAATACCTCTTCCTTCCTGACGTAAGTAAAGGATCAGCCCTCTGCCTACCTCGGCCACATTTTGCATAGCTGTCTGTAATTGCGGACCACAATCACACCGTAGGCTGAACAAGCAGTCTCCTGTCAGGCATTCCGAGTGAATCCGGCATAGCAGTGGTTCCTCAGTAGCAACATCTCCCATAGCCAGGGCAACGTGCTCTTTACCAGAGCCCTCTTCCTCGAAGCCGTGAATCGTAAATCGCCCCCATCGTGTGGGCAGCGTCGCCGAAGCTACATACTTAACAATCAACAAGAATTCCTCATAATNAACCANTNTATNAGCTTGCGAGAATCGCAATAGCCTGCATACACAGGACAGCCATTATACCTGCTAAAACATCATCTAGCATGATTCCTAGACCTCCTTTAACGTTCTTATCTACCCAATTAANTGGCCAAGGTTTTAAGATATCGAAGGTACGAAATAAGCAAAATCCGATCAGGATCCAACCCCATCCAGGGGGCGCCAGTAAAAGAGTAAGCCACATGCCAACAAACTCATCCCATACAATGCCACTGTGATCCTCAACCCCTATGTCTTTAGCTGTTTGACTGCAAACCCAAATACCAATCAGGAAGCTGCTAACTATAATAAGGCAGAGCAGCAGAAAGGAGGAGCCGATCGAGGGCAGATATAGTAACAACGCGATGAAAGACGCAACCGTACCCGGAGCCTTAGGTACCAACCCAGTTCCTAATCCTAAAGCCANGAAATGCAGCGGGTTTCGAAGNGATATCTTNTTTTCTAGCATAAANCTCGATACCTATAGAAAATGCTCATAAGCGTGTTCCTCAATTTTGAGCAACTCTCCCTTTTGGTCATGGCATTCAACAGTATTTCCGGGAACAATTTTACCGATACAAGTCACACGAGTGTCTAATTCCACTGCCAGTCGCTCAAACTCTCCGATATGTTTATCAGGCACCGTAAGACATAGTTCATAGTCATCGCCACCAAATAAAGCAGCACGCAACCGAGCNTCATCTGTTGTGCAACAAATCGCTGATTCAGAATATGGGAAGAGATGAGTGTCCAACTCGGCNCCTACTTTGCTGGCTTCGGTAATATGGCCCAAATCTCCGAGAAGCCCATCAGAAATATCAATACCGCTGCTCACTAGATGGCAACACCGGAGGGCCAGTGTCACGCGCGGCTGGGGATNATAATAAGCAGTGTCGAAATAGGCCTTGCAGGTTTCCAAAAGGTTTTCTTCGATTAGCCCCAGAGGCTCTTTCAGATGAGACTTTACCCCAATGGAAGCAAGTGCTATGGACCCATCTCCCAGACATCCTGTTACATAGATCCGGTCGCCTGGCTGAGCCCCTCCTCTGCGTATTACAGATCCTGGTTCATTCAATCCATGAACTTGAATGGCTATGCTTAATGGTCCCCGTGTAATGTCACCTCCAACCAAAGGGCAATTAAAATGTTGGGCTAGGCCCACCAAACCAGCACTGAATCTTTCCAGCCAACTTGGATTGTTTTCCGGAGTGACGAGTCCCAAGGTAAAACAAAGTGGTTCCGCTCCCATAGCAGCAAGATCGCTGAGATTTACAGCTAACGCCCGATTAGCAATTTTTTCCGGATCCGCAGAAAACGGAAAGTGTATGTCTGCTACGAGAATATCCAGGGAGATACATAATAGGCGCCCTCGAGGAATGTTGAGCAAAGCAGCATCGTCGCCAATCGCTAGCTCCACACCTGTTTTGGGGAAACTCAAGTCTGTTTTCTCAAAATAGCGACGGATAATCTCAAACTCTGACTGACTCATTTGAAAAACCCGATTCCTGCATTTTGATATGGTCGTGCTGAAAGCTGGCTGGATTATCTTAAAAGTTCAGCCGGCCTTAGCTCGGAGGCCAATTTATCCAGAACGCCGTTTATATACTTATGACTGTCAGTAGCTCCGAAAACCTTCGCCAACTCCACACATTCGTTAATAACAACACGATAAGGTACATCGATTCGGTTTGCTAGTTCGAAAGTACCTAAGTAAAGGAGTGCTTTTTCTATCGGATCAAGTGCCGCTAATTCACGATCTAATAACGGTTCCAGAGATTCATTCAGTTTCTGTGTAGCTCCTGGAATCTCTGAGAAGACTTCCTCGAAGTAATTCCAATCGACTTTGCCCNGAGTTTCTTCTCGGTACTGCTTGGATATCACCAGAGGATCTGAACCTGACATCAACCACTGATAAAGTGCCTGCAGTACCAATCGACGTGCTTTGCGCCGTTGAGCAAGGGGGATCCTAGGTCGACTGTTAATCTTGCTCCTAGCAGCAGCCGAACTATTACTTGCCACCACTTAGCTCTCCAGTTGACGCACCAAACTGAGCATCTCAATAGCTGTTAATGCCGCTTCGGCCCCTTTGTTCCCGACCTTAGCGCCGGCCCGCTCAATAGCTTGCTCGATAGTGTCGACTGTCAACACCCCGAATGCCACAGGGATGCCGCTGTTGAGACTGGCTTGACTGAGTCCCTTAACACATTCACTGGCAACATATTCAAAGTGGGGAGTGCTTCCACGAATTACGGCGCCCAACGCAATAACTGCATCGCAATTATCACTGGCGACTAGTTTATTTGTCACTAGGGGGAGCTCGTAGGCACCTGGGACTTTCACAACTGTTATGTCTCGCTCCATTACCCCGTGTTTTTGCAATGCATCGAGAGCTCCGTCCAGCAACCGTTCAACTATAAAACTGTTGAACTTAGCAACAACAACAGCATAGCTTGCCGTTGCATTAGAGTAGTTCCCTTCTATAGTCCTTATTTTGCTCATGATTGATTCCCGATCCCAGTTATTTGCGGAACTGCACGAANTCGATTACTTCCAAGTCGAATCCCGAGATAGCGTTAAATCTTGCCGGATAGCTTAACAATCTCATTTTGCCCACACCTAAATCGCGCAGAATCTGCGAGCCTGTGCCAATAGTAAGGTCCGTGCGAGACCTGTTCGAAGGCTCTGTCTCTTTGCCCTTGGCAAGCGCCGAAGTTAGAGTTTGGGCCAAATCCTGTCCGTAATCCTCACCTGATAATAACACAGCAACACCCTTGCCTTCGTTGCTAATCTCTTCCAACGCATTACTAAATGACCAGCTAGTGCGCTCGCCACTGTAAACCTCGCAAACATCGCGCAGAGTATTGGGAATATGCACTCTAACCAGCACNGCATCNTCNTTATTGAAGCTCCCTTTNACAAAAGCCAGATGTAAACTACCGCTAATTGCATCTTGATAGCTGTGAACNGTAAATTCACCAAACTTGGTTGGCATGATATGGGAATTTGTTCGAGTAACAGTGTGCTCATTCGCGATCCTATAATGAATAAGATCGACAATCGTGCCTATCTTNATGTCATGTTTCTGCGCAAATTTTTCTAGGTTCTCCCGACGAGCCATGGAGCCGTCTTCATTCATGATTTCGACAATAGCTGCGGCAGGTAGGTAGCCTGCCAACCTAGCTAGGTCGCAGCCTGCTTCGGTATGGCCGGCCCGTCTCAACACTCCACCTGGTTGAGCCATAATCGGAAAAATGTGTCCAGGCTGGACAATGTCTTCCGCTTGACTTTCNCGACCAACAGCTACTTGTATGGTCCGGGCACGATCGGCTGCAGAGATCCCGGTAGTCACCCCACTGGCTGCTTCGATGGAGATTGTAAAACTAGTGTTGTAAGGCGTGTTGTTCTCGTTAACCATTAACGGTAAGTCTAAAAACTGACATCGTTCTTGAGTTAGAGTTAAGCAGATAAGCCCCCTAGCATTGGTAGCCATGAANTTTATGTCTTCTGTGCGCACACGCTCAGCGGCAATAATGAGGTCCCCCTCATTTTCCCTGGCTTCATCGTCCATTAATATCACCATTTTACCCTGGCGAATATCAGCGATTATTTCTTCTATGGTATTCAGTTCCATGTATTGCGTTAAATCTATTATTAGCCTAATTGAAAGCCATGTGCNTTTAAGAATTGTATNTCAATACTTGTGTTGTCTGATTTAGCTGAATTCTCTTTTTGTATGAGACTCTCTAAGTAACGAGCTACCAGATCTACTTCGACGTTAACTTGTTGCCCGTCTTTATAGTCTCCAACAACTGTCTCCTTCAGGGTATGGGGAATAACATTAATTGAGAAAACATTACCGCTCACTGTATTAACAGTAAAACTAGTACCATCTATGCAGATCGAACCCTTCGCCGCAACATACCTAACCAGGTCGTCGGGTAATTCAAATTCAACTCTCAAACTTTTGCCTTCAGTTTTTATAGAAAGTATCGTCCCAACACCGTCTATATGACCACTGACAATATGACCACTAAAGCGNCTGGTTGCCAGCATGGCTTTCTCAAGGTTCACACGTGCTCCACTAGATAAGGATCCAAACGTCGTAGAACGTTGAGTTTCCTGAGACACATAAGTGCTGAAACAATTATCTTTCAGTTTAGCCACAGTCAGACAACACCCATTTACAGCAACGCTGTCACCGGCCTTGACATCACCCAAGTCTAGTTTATGGGAGCTTATAGTTAGCCAGCTTTCGAGACCAACTTGGTGCAGGCTGCTAACGGTGCCGGTTGCTTCTATTATTCCTGTGAACATTTCCTGGCAATACCTTAATGATCAACCTTCAGAGTCAATCGTACATCTTCTCCTATCTTTATGAGCTGCTGAACAGAGAATCCAGCAAACTCATTGAGTGATTGCATCCCAACGATATTTAGTAGAGGTTTACCATCACTGCCAAGTAATCTTGGCGCAATGTATAAAATTAGCTCATCCACTAATTCTGCTTCTATAAAAGCTCCNCTTAATGAAGGNCCCGCTTCAATTAACACTTCATTGCAGCTGAAATCGGAAGCGAGCGATTCTANCACAAATTGGAGATTTACTCTTTTATTCGAGCTACCGTTAGAGATAACCTGTACGTTGTCTGTAAAGTTTTTCACCGCAGTATTTTTGTTCAGTGTATATATTTTTATCGNCCCACCACTAGTTAATATCTTAGAGGTGCCAGGTATCTGTAATTGGCTATCAATGATAACGCGCAAAGGTTGCCTTTCTAACAAGGCTGAGTTCAACTTCCTCTCTTCGTCACTAATGGTAAGATCCGCGGTTCGCACNCCAAGAAACGGATCATCCTGGAGTACGGTATTGATTCCAGTAATAACCGCACTTGCGCTAGCCCGAAGTTTTTGCACNTCGCTTCTGGACTCTNTTCCNGTAATCCACTTGCTTTCCCCNCTCGCCAGAGCTGTTCTACCATCGAGACTCATAGCNAGTTTTAAGCGCACAAAGGGCAATCCATGCTCCCTCCGTTTGAAATACCCGGCATTCACTGACCGAGCTTCTTGCTCGAAGTCCAGCAAGTGGTAGACTTCGATACCCGCCTGTTCCATTTGCTCCACGCCCTTTCCTGCTACGACTGGATTAGGGTCTAATGTGGCGATAACAACTTGTTGGATACCTGATTCGATTAGAGCTTCACTACAAGGTCCTGTGCGCCCAGTATGGGAGCAAGGCTCGAGACTAACAAAGGCTGTAGCACCTTTTGCCGCCACTCCCNCTTTACCCAAAGCTACGACTTCTGCATGCGGACGGCCTGAGCCAACATGCCAGCCTTCACCTAACATTGCTCCGCTTTTTGTAATGACACANCCAACCCTTGGATTTGGAGTAGCCGTCCATACACTGCNGGATAGCTCTATAGCTCGCCGCATATANGTTGGCCAGTCTAAAACTGTCGTGTCTAGTTGTGTATTCGTGACTGATTTCACGCTGATTACTCTTCACGTGATTAAGGAGATGCATAGCTTCGCCCACTGCTCTGCTACTTTAATAGTCGCAGCGAGGAAAGCGATCGATTCTAACAGAAAGGCNGATTTAGTGCAGATTCAGTCTTGACTGGAACTGTCTTGGGAAAGACGATCTATTTCTTGCCTAAATTCATTTAGGTCTTTGAAGCTGCGATATACCGAAGCAAATCTGACAAAGGCTACTTCGTCTAGTTCTCTGAGTTCTTTCATTACCTCCTCTCCGACATNACGCGACGGAATTTCTCTTTCGCCTGTTGCACGCAGTGTTGTCTTAATACGATTAATAGCTTCTTCGACTTTTTCAATACCTACCGGTCGCTTTTCCAATGCTTTAGTTAGACCAGCTAGCAATTTATCTTCATTGAAAGGTTCCCGAATGCCACCTTGTTTAATGATCCTAGGCATTACCAGTTCAGCGGATTCATAGGTAGTGAATCGCTCTTCGCAGGTAACACACTCGCGACGACGGCGCACGTGATTACCTTCAGAAACCAGCCTGGAATCAATGACTCTAGTATCAACAGCTCCACAAAATGGACAATGCATGATTGTTGTTACCCCACCATATACTTACTGATATACCGGATATCGCGAACAAAGATCCAATACTTTTAGCTTAACCTTTGCAATTTTATTTTCATCATTAACGTCATCTATTATATCGCACATCCAAGTTGTAAGTTCACTAACTTGAGCTCGTTTGAATCCGCGCGTTGTTACCGCGGGTGAACCGATTCGCAGCCCGCTGGTAACAAACGGAGGTTTGGGATCATTAGGTACTGCGTTCTTATTCACCGTAATGTTTGCTCTGCNTAACGCCGCATCGNCATCTTTCCCAGTCATCCTCTGTTTAATCAGGCTCAGTAGGAATAGATGATCATCGGTACCGTTAGATATCACCTCATAGCCACGATCGATAAAACCCTGGGCCATAGCTTGGGCATTCTCAAGTGTCTGTTTCTGGTAGGCAACAAAATCATCGCTCATGGCTTCTTTAAGACACACTGCTTTTGCCGCAATAATATGCATGAGAGGCCCGCCTTGACTTTCGGGGAACACGGCAAAGTTCAATTTCTTTTCAAGCTCCGGATTGGCGCGTGCTAAAATTAGTCCGCCACGGGGACCACGCAGCGTCTTGTGCGTNGTGGTAGTAGTTACATCAGCAATGTTAATAGGGCTTGGATAGACATCAGCCGCGACTAAACCGGAAACGTGGGCCATATCAACCATGAAATAGGCTCTTACATTATCAGCTATTTCGCGAAATTTCTGCCAATCAACGATTCGTGAGTATGCCGAAAAGCCAGCTACAATAACCCTGGGTTTGTGCTCTCGGGCTAGCCGGTCTACCTGGTCATAATCTATCTCTCCAGTGTCACTTTTTAGACCATACTGCACCGCATTATAGATCCGTCCTGAAGAACTGACATTCGCTCCATGGGTCAGATGTCCACCGTCGGCTAAGCTCATACCTAACAGCGTTTCTCCAGGTTTCATCATCGCCATATAGGCTGCAGCGTTAGCCTGAGAGCCCGAATGCGGTTGGACATTGGCGAAGTCAGCCTTGAACAACTCCTTTGCTCGCTTTATAGCGAGCTCTTCCACTACATCGACGTTTTCACAACCGCCGTAGTAACGTTTTCCTGGATACCCTTCTGCATATTTATTAGTGAGTACTGAGCCCTGTGCTTCCATGATAAACGGACTAGCGTGATTTTCAGATGCGATCAGTTCGATGTGTTCTTCCTGACGAGTTTTTTCTGCTTCGATAGCCGCGCTAATTTCGGGATCAAATTCCGATAGGCCGATATCGCTCTTGAACATTTAGTACTCCACTGGCAAGACTGAGGAATTTTTGAAGGCGCTATTCTACATTATGACTCGACACTGAGCATCAATATTATTCTCTGATCCCAATATTGCTTTTGAGCATCATTCCTGCTCAAGGCTATGACATAATAGCTCCTCATTTTTTCAAATTTTTGGATACGCTCAGAAGAAAAGAATGTCACAGTTCGTCTATACAATGCTCGGCGTCGGTAAAGTGGTACCGCCAAGACGAGAAATACTTAAAAATATTTCGCTCTCTTTTTTTCCTGGCGCAAAGATTGGTGTATTAGGATTAAACGGAGCAGGCAAGTCCTCCCTAATGCGCATCATGGCCGGAATAGACAAGGAGATTAATGGTGAGGCGCGCGCTCAAGCGGGTCTAAAGATTGGATACCTACCTCAAGAACCAGAACTTGATGAAAGCAAGGACGTTCGTGGAAATGTAGAAGACGGGATCAAAGACATCATCAATCTAATTGACGAATTTAACACCATCAGTGACAAATTTGCAGAGCCCATGAGTGATGATNCGATGAATAAGTTATTGGAGCAGCAAGGGGAATTACAGAATCAAATTGACGCAGTCGATGGCTGGCAGATAGAGCGAACTCTTGACGTTGCAGCCGACGCCCTGCGAATGCCTCCTTGGGACGCTGATATCACCACGCTGTCCGGAGGGGAAAAGCGCCGGGTAGCTCTATGCAGGCTACTTTTGTCTAGACCCGACATGCTTCTGCTGGACGAACCAACTAACCATCTCGATGCTGAAAGTGTGGCTTGGCTGGAGCTATTCTTACAGAAGTTTACAGGTACCGTCGTAGCCATTACACACGATCGGTACTTCCTTGATAACGCAGCTGGGTGGATACTTGAGCTTGACCGCGGTCATGGTATTCCTTACGAAGGGAATTACAGCGCGTGGTTAGAAACAAAGGAGAAGCGCTTGCAGGTAGAAGAAAAACAGCAGGCGGCAAATGAACGAACCATCAAATCTGAATTGGAATGGGTTCGCACTAACCCGAAGGGTCGCCAAGCTAAAAGTAGGGCGCGAATTACTCGTTTCGAAGAACTTAATTCCCGAGAGTTTCAAAAGCGTAATGAAACCCAGGAGCTATACATTCCTCCAGGACCACGTCTGGGAGACAAGGTGATCGAGGTCAACTGCTTACGCAAAAGTTTTGACGACAAAACGCTTATTGACAACCTGACATTTTCAGTACCTAAAGGAAGCATTGTAGGGATTATAGGGGGAAACGGTGCTGGTAAAACTACTTTTCTCCACATGCTGGTGGGTATTGAACAGCCAGATAGCGGCTCCATCGAAATCGGTGAAAGTGTGAACCTCGCTTACGTAGATCAGAACCGCGATGAGCTGAATGAGGACAATACGGTCTGGCAGGAAATATCAGATGAACGAGACACCCTCCATATTGGCAAGTATGAAATTGCCTCTCGAGCTTACGCGAGTCGCTTTAATTTCAAAGGTGGCGACCAGCAGAAATTAGTCAAGCATTTATCCGGGGGTGAACGCAATCGCCTGCACATGGCGAAACTTTTGAAACACGGGGGCAATGTTCTACTACTTGATGAGCCCACTAACGATCTCGACGTGGAAACATTACGTGCATTGGAAGAGGGATTATTGGCTTTCCCCGGTTGCGTAATCGCGGTATCACATGANCGCTGGTTCCTAGATCGCATTTCTACGCACATTTTGGCTTTTGAAGGTAATAGTCAGGTGGTCTGGCATGAAGGTAATTACTCCGACTACGAAGTAGAACACAAAAGGCGATTAGGGGACGAAGCCTTACCTACCCGCATGAAATATAAAAAGCTTGGGGCCTAGAAATTGAAGCGTAATATTAGAGGCCAAGATCTTTCTTCATGCGGGCAATTCTGGCACGGGTTTCATCTTTATCCAGCTTAACTTCAATCTTGTCTGGTAACGCGTCGGGCTGTTCGATGTCAAGCTGTTCTCCATTCATCACCAGCCTGCATAACTTAGCGTAGTGATATTCAAACAAAGGAAAAGTAGTAGACTCCGACTCGTTGGCCAGTAAAAACCAACCCGCGGATTTCCCAGCATAATATACGGCTTCATGGCTCCACTGATGCTCTCGTTTAGGTGACGGCGCCGAACACGCTTCCAAGTAGGCTTCTCTAGCTGAGGGCAGGCCAAACAAATCTGTCCCCTGTTCACAGGCCCGAAGAATTGCGGCGACTGAAGGTAGGTATTCCTGTGACCGAATAAGCGCTTTGGCAGCTTGGACTATCTGGGTGGGTAGATAGTTTTCCAAGACGCTCAACCAGTATTTTTTTGCAATCGCCAAGCTCTCAGAATCTGAGAAGGCCTTGTGATACTGATTATGGTANGCGAACTCAAATTCCGCGAACACCTGGTTAATAGCATCGANCCTATCAATGCCCTGCTTCTCATCGTCGCCGGGCAGTGGTTTGGATTGTTTACTCTGCCCAGCTACGGTCGGCGATGCGCTGGAATCGTTCTTTAATTCTTTGTCGGCTTGATCCAACAAGGGTTTTATCTTCTGCATTTACTAAATCTGCGTTTTCTATTTCCTTTAACTTACGAGCCCAATCTTGTTTAATGAATCGCAAAAAAACTGTATTCCAAGATGGATTTACCTGCTTACTATCCTTCCAATACATAACGAACTCCGGAACTCGGCTATACGCATAGCTTTCATCAATTTCCGCCAACTGCAAAATTTCATAAC
Source organism: Gammaproteobacteria bacterium (assembly GCA_002712055.1). Taxonomy (GTDB): domain Bacteria; phylum Pseudomonadota; class Gammaproteobacteria; order Pseudomonadales; family Pseudohongiellaceae; genus UBA9145. Next base: position 29,858 of record PARV01000010.1, read on the forward strand.
ATTCGGTACTTGGCTCCCACTGATCAGGTATAAGATTCGGGGTATCGTCTCGACCGAATGATGCAGAAAATTTTGCCCACTGCCGGCGAATATGTTCAATAAACTTGGAATTCCAGGCTCCATGAACAGCTCCACGCTCGCGCCAATAGAGCACGAACTCCGGAATAGCATCTTCTATAAACCTTGCGTTTATTTCCGCATTTACAAGTATACCTACAGCATCCTCGCTAGGTCGCCAATCCGCGGACATAGTAGTGGCCAGCTCGAATGCTCCCTGCCTCGACTGCTCATTACGCCACTCTTTAAGCACATGCTTATAAAAAGCATTNCCCCAGGAAAACCTTGCCTGTCCCCTATCACGCCAGTAACTGACAAATTCTGGTACTAGATCGCGAATAAATTTTTCCGGAATAGAATGTTGTTTACAGACCTTTACCCAGTTGTCATCTGGATACCAGTTAAGAGGAATCGCGGAAGCAGCGCTAGCCTCCATGGGTTGGCTAACCTGACCTTTTCGACTAGGCACAGAGCCTAGTGACTCGGATGAAGTCGTGTCATCTATCGCAAAAAAGTTGTGTTGGTTGCCTTCTTGTAAGGGATCTATTAGCAGGATGCCCAACGTTTGCAGACTAGTTAGCACCCGCTTAATATCATCAGGTGTCCAAAATGGAAAAGTTTCCTGCAATTCATCATTACCGAGCTTGACCCAAGCAAGATTTGGATTCAGAGGCCGCTTAACTACCTCTCCTAGCGTAACTATCTCCGCTAGCATTTGCAGCATGAGCGCTTCTTCTAGTCCGATAGTTGATGCCAACGTGGGCGAGATAAGAAGGGGCCGTTCGGGCAGNAAAGACAAAGACATTGTTGATGAGTAATTAGTAGTCAGGGAAACGGTTACTTATCGAGGCATCCTAACACAGGACCAATAATGACTACATACTACAATTGATCGCCTAGGCTGTATCACTGTAAACTCGGAAAAACATACCGCTAATCTTCGTTACATTGAGCATTGTATTCTCAACTTATTAGGAAGTTTATTGAACAGGAAGTCCTTCCTGAAACCTATGCTATTGATGCAGAGTCTTGGTTTGTACCACTGGTTGAGCACATCGCTGCCAGGCATCGAAAAGACAGAAGCCCACTCGTAGTTGGTATCACCGGAGCCCAAGGAACTGGAAAATCGACATTGGCCAAGTTGATTAGTGCCCTTCTTACGAAAAATGGGTTCCGCGTTACTANTTTGTCTATAGACGATTTCTATCTTTCTCGGCATGCTCGTGCACGGTTGGCTGAGACAGTCCATCCACTGCTCGCCAGCCGGGGAGTACCGGGTACCCATGACACACCTCTTGCCCTCTCGACACTGACGGCATTGGAATCAGCTGGAGCAGCTGACCAAGTCCTACTTCCTGCATTTAACAAAGCCGAGGATGATTGCGTTATTAAAGATTACTGGTTGAAAGTTAACGGACCTATCGATGTCATTCTACTCGAAGGTTGGTTCGTTGGAGCTTCCTCAATGTCGGACACTGAGCTACTTAATCCAGTTAATGAATTGGAGCAGACCGAAGATAAAGAAGGGGACTGGAGACGTTATGTAAACCAGCAATTAGGCCTTGATTATCAAACACTTTTTAGACGAATCAATGAGCTTGTGATGCTACAAGCACCCTCTTTCGATAAAGTCTTTGAATGGCGCGGCAAGCAGGAAGAGAAGCTGAAGAACAAAATCGGCTATGAAGCGAAGGGGGTCATGGATTCCATCGAACTGCTTAGATTCATACAGCATTACGAACGTCTAACCAGGCATTGTCTGGTTACACTTCCTGCTCAGGCGGATGTAGTATTTCGCCTGGACAATAATCACCGTGTAATTGAACGCCTCACAAAGACCGTAAAAGGCTAGCCTTTATTTCACGGTTGTTCTACTGGCGTGTTGGTAGTTCGTCGACTGGTCAGCATCGGCTGTAACCAAACGCTCGCCACCAGGCTCGTCAAGAAAATGGCAGCCAATTGACGCCATAGAGGATAGCTATGGCCGTGTTCAGCTATCTCCAATTGCAATGACCAGTTAAACGCCTCATAAAGCTCATTGAGAATTAATCCACAAGCTATGGCTGTACCTATAACGCCGATCAGATAGGCAAATAAAGAACGCATGCCCAGCTGTTCCTTAATAACGCCCATAGTTGCTATATTGGTTGCGGGACCAGTTAGCATGAAGACAAGCGCTGCCCCGGGTGAGATGCCCGCAAATAAAAGGCTAGCAGCAACAGGAGTGGAAGCCGTCGCNCAGATGTACATTGGCAGCCCGACGAGTACCATGATCAACATGGCTAACAAGCCATCGCCCCACTGTAGAAAAAAGGACTGGGGAACNAGCGCTGTAACAAANGTTGCTGCGACTAACCCAATTGCAAGCCACTTTGCCGTATCCTGGATCATACGACCATATCCATACTTGACAGCATTTAGAAATCGCTGACCAAGGCTCTCAGTAACTAAAGTCCGCTGTTCCTCAGCGGTGCAGCAGGCACCACAACTTTCAGATTTTTCTTCCATTACAGGTTCTTCCTGGTCAAACATGCTCACCAATACACCGGCAACAATGGCGCTCATTAGAGCTCCGATGGGNCGCATCAACGCAAAAATGGGTCCAAGTACAGCATAAGAAAAGGATATAGAGTCAACTCCGGTCTCTGGAGTGGCCACCAAAAAAGAAGAAGTCGCACCTTTTGATGCACCCGCCTTGCGGATTGCTAAGGCTGCGGGAATCACTCCACAGGAACATAGTGGCAAAGGGGCTCCGATAAAGGCTCCTTTCAGAATTGACGAAAACCCAGCTGGGGCCAACTGTTTCTCGACCCAGCTGCTGGGTATAACCTGCTTAATAATGCCTGCCAACAGATAGCCAGCCAGTAACCAGGGAGCACTCTCTACTACCAAGTTCCAGAAAATACTTAATAAATTCATGANGCATTACTCCCTGCAGAATGTCTTACTTCTCCCTCCTCGAGGGCTTCCATAATTGAGCAATGATTTGCATTCTCCGGACCTCCGCAGCAGCTATCAAGCAATATCTGGAGTGTTTGTTGCATGGCTCGTAATTCCACTATCTTCGCATTGACCTGGTCCAGTTTGAGTTGAGTAATTTCAGTGACGTCCTCGCAGCTGTGGCTTTGCTTATCGACCCGGATCGACAGCAATTGCGAGATATCTCCCAGAGAGAAACCGATACTACGTGCGGTTTTTACGAAGCCGACGCGCCGAACATCCGCNTCCGTGTAGTAGCGATAACCCGAGTCACTGCGAACACTGGCGCTGATCAGACCATGTTTCTCATAAAATCGCAGCGTGTGGGCACTTAAGCCAGTTCTGTTCGATAATTCACCGATTTTTAGCACGGAACTCTCTCAGAGGCCAGATTTAATCAGCCAGGGTTAAACANTTCTCATCATTATAAACCTTAGAGTAACCTCTAAGGTCAACTTTCTCTAGAAATAATTTATATCGCAGCCGTTTACTCCGAAAGAACACGTGTTATCCAGTCGCTAATATCAACAATTTCCTGCGGACAGACTGTNTGCTCCATTGTGTAGTTATTATATTCCGGAATAAATCCAAGGTTCTGCAGTGTCGCTGAGCTCTTCCGCCCCATAGCTTCTGGTACTACCGCATCCATAGTGCCATGGCAGATCATAATAGGAATCGTGTTGTGGATGGGGTTAATCAAGATGGTCCCAGCAGTGGCGAAATAGGTCGACAGAGCCATAATCCCACCCAGTGGCTTGGTGTAAGTGAGCGCTGCCTCTAATGACACTGCTCCCCCTTGGGAAAATCCAGCCACAATAATACGCTCACTGGATACGCCGCGTTCGATTTCTCTGTCAATCAGATTGTGAATCTTATGGGCAGACTGCCGCAATTCCCCATCTTCAATATGCCCATTAACATCGAGCCGCTTTATATCGTACCAAGCAGGCATGACTATGCCATTGTTTATGGTAACCGGTATCGAGGGTGCATGAGGAAAAACAAAACGAATACCAAAGCTTTCCGGCAAAGACAGTTCGGGAACTATTGGCGCAAAATCGTTGCCATCGGCTCCTAATCCGTGCAACCAAATGATGGCCGCATTAACTTCGACTCCCTGAGGCGATTCCAACTCAACTGTTGGCAAAATTTCCATACTTTCCTTCCCTAAAAGAGCTTCGAGTTTTTATATCAGTACCCCATGNCGATGGCAAATTATGGAGATGGATTTTAATTCCCACAAATCTGTGATTTACTCGGTCCAACTATGGAAACTCGCTAGAAAGGTATAACCGATGACTTTAATGCAGTATTCAACTCGCCAATTACTACAAACAGCGCTGTTCGGATTTCTTTTTTTCAATATAGTCTCCGTCCAAATCCATGCACAGGACCACTTTGATTCAAGATGGATAACTACTTGGGCTACCAGCCCGAGTTCACTCCTCCCCGTTGATGAAGACTATCAGGTCATTGAAAANCAGACTTTGCGAATGATAGTNCATAGCAGCGTCGGTGGTGACAGTGTGCGACTACGCCTAGCTAATTACCACGGCAACCAGCCTATTCAGATTGGGACAGTGAGTATCGCTCTACAGGCTCAAGCTGATTCAATACAGCCCGGTAGTAGCAAAGATGTGAATTTTAGCGGAGCACAGTCCGTAACCATTCCGAGGGGAGCCGTTATTCTCAGTGATCCGGTTTCATTCAGTGTGCCAGAACTTAGNAATTTGACAGTAAGTCTATACCTTCCTAACTCAAGTGGGTTTTTGACCAATCATGCCCTATCCAATCAGACCAACTACATTTCTGAAGTGGGTGATCATAGCTCTAGCACAAATCTGCCTATTGCATCGGAATCCCCTGCCTGGAACCTATTAACGGCTATCGATGTCATCAATGATAATGCGGTCACTGCTATCGCTACCGTCGGTGACTCCATCACCGACGGGTGGGGATCCACGCTAAGCGGAAACCAGCGTTGGCCTGATCATTTTGCTCGACGCCTTTTCGCGGATGACAGTATTGCAAACTTTGCCGTTATAAATGCAGGTATCAGTGGCAACAGGGTAACCGGTGAAGGTAATTTATTATTTGGTCAAAACCTACAAGCGCGTTTTGAACGCGATGTACTTGCTCTTAACAAAATTACTCACATAGTGTTACTGGAGGGCATCAATGACATCGGGTTGCCTTCTATGGAGGGAGGAGAATCGAGTACTGCGGAGGAAATTATCGCAGGCTACCGAAACATCATCGCCAGGGCCCAAGCNAGAGNCATCAGGATTTTTGGGGCAACACTAACCCCTTACGAAGGAGCCGTATATTACACCGAGGCAGGTGAACAGATTAGACAGGAAGTGAACCATTTTATCCGTCAAAGTGGGGAGTTTGACGGTGTCATTGATTTCGATGCCGTAGTACAGGATCCAGATCGACCGATTCGTATACGGCCCGCCTTTACTGAAGANAACTTACATCCTAACGACGCTGGTTACAAAGCTATGGCCGAAGCCATTGATCTGGAGCTATTCCGCTGATAACAAGATTTTCCCCTCTAGCAAAGGAAAACGAATAATTAACTGAATTGACTCAATTACCGTCCACGAACATTGGACGATAGTGTGAGGCTGATTTACCATTCATCTTATGAGTCAATCATCACGCATTATTGCATGCTCGCTCTTACTAATAGTAAGCACCCTAGGAAGTTCGCAGGAGGACAGCGCTCAGCTAAGCTTGGTCGGCTCATGGGAAGGTCCGCTGGTACTTGGCCGAGATAATATGAACCTAGCTTTTACGTTCAGCATGAAAGAAGGAAACTATTCTGCCNCTCTGATCAGCGGAGGCATGGGAATCTATGGAATGCCGGCAGACACTGTGCGGCTCGAAGGGCTTAATGTGATTATCAGGATTCCAAGGCTCGATATGGAATTTACAGGTACCCTGCGGCTGGACGAAACAGGAGAAAACATTATTCGTATCGATGGCGACTGGTTCCAGTATAGCGAGATGGTGCCGGTAGTTTTGCTGCCCGTAGATGAACCTACTTTTTAGATCACTATCCCTTGTTAATAAATAGGCAAGATCTTTGCAATATTTTCAAAGCAAAACTGGCAAGTTGAGATTTATCCCGATCGAGCCTTTCTCCAATCAGGTTTCGTCATGCGTATCTAGTGTCAAACGATCTTTTTCANTAATTTTCCGAACCTTGTGCTCCAGCAGGCCAAGTGCNTTTGTCGCTGCGATCTGGATTAGCTTATCGGGCTTTAACTTAAGTGCTACCACTATACTTGAGATGGATATTGATGAGATTGTTAGCGAAGCAGAGCTAATATTCGAAGGCCAGGTACGAGTCAAAGAAACTCGTCAGGATGCCAATACAGGGATCATCAACACCTTCGTTACTTTCGACATCACAGATGTCGTCAAGGGCGAATTCAATGGCGATAATGTTGAGCTCAAGTTTATGGGAGGATCCTTCAACGGAGAGGTCGTGCAGGTAAGCGGACTAACGATTCCGGCTGAGGGAGAACACGGAATCTACTTTGTCGAATCCCTCAACCGTGATCTAATAAATCCACTGCTCGGTTGGTCCCAGGGTCATTTTATTATTAGCGACCAGGACCGCAAGACTCTGGTTAGAACTGTCGACAATAAACCGGTTATTCGAGTCGAATCAGTGGCGGAAATTCCGGTTACTATCAAGAAAGCGCGAGCTATAAGCGAAGGCAATAACCAAGTCGCAGCAGGCGTCGTGACCGAAGTGAATCCTGGTAGGATTGATCGCGCACTAACTGTTGATGAGTTTAAGATACGCATCAAGGATTTACTGGAAAACTGATTAGCGCTCCCTTTGCTCGTCCCTTATCTTGTTTTTACTTTCCGCTTTCTTTCTATCGTTCCCCAACAGCGGCTTTAATGCTCTATATTCGCGATTTTATTAAGGGGTGTACCAGTTTTGCTTACCGCGCAACTGGTGATTGCGGCTCGAAAAGCACTGCGAATGTGCAAAATTAGTGAATACGCTGCGAAGACCCGACAACTGGCAGCAAGTCGGCAAAAACCTTTAGAAAGAGCCGTTCGTCTTCGAATGCTTCTCGAAACGAAGCATTCATGAAGTACTCCCCTGAAGCACGTTCTACGTCCGGCCCCATTAGGTTCAACACAATAGGATTATCTGACTGCTGTTCCCCTTCTTCCTCAATGCTGAGGGTCACAGCAAAAACTTCTCCTCGATTATTCTCATTTAAGTGAACTTCATAGGAAAAAAGGTTCCGGGTTATATTAAACTCAAACCTTGCTTGAATCGCAGTACCTTGTTGGTCAAATGACACCTCCAGGTTCTGCACCTCTGGTGCCTGGCCATTTTCAAGGGCGGGCGTAACGGACGGTGCTCTGCGGGGATTCACCCCCTGTTCGTACGGAAAAGCTATTGCCAAAAGACGGGCATCTCTGAAGTGTTCCCCCAGCAATTCCATGCCCACCGGTAAGCCCCTTACATTGAGACCAACCGGCATCGATAATGCAGGAAGGCCTGAATGGGCTGCAATCTGGCATTGACTACCCGATTGGGGGTCACCAATAAATACCTGGTTCTCAACAACTGTCGGATAAACTATGGCATCGAGGTCATGATCACTTAGAATCAGTTCCACGGCTTCGCGCAAGTCAGTTCGGGCCGCCGCCGCCATAGCGTAGGCCTCTGCATCCCTCTCAGAGTTTCGGCTACGCCGAAGCGGCCCACCCACAGCCTGATGAAAAAGACCCCCATCAACTATATTTGCTAAATCTGAAATTGCCTCGCTACCAAACTCTTCTAGGTACTGATCGAAGTCAGTGCGAAATTCATGCCCTATCAAACCACTATCTGAAAGTAACTCATCCAGATTCGGAATATCGACATCAACGAGTTCCGCTCCTTGCGATTCATACCAGGCAAGGGCTTCTTCGATCGGACCGAGCACGGCACCATTTGATCTGTTGAATGAACGCCCAAGTTTTCCGAGGCGAAGTCCTTGTAATGATACAGAAGCGAGATTTTCACGAAACTGGGGATGAGGAACTCCCTGCATAACTTCAGTAGCTGCGTCCAGAGGATCGTAACCAACGACGATATCCAGCAGAATCGCAAGGTCGTCGAGGCTGCGCGCCAAGGGCCCAGCTACATCTTGTGTGTGAGACAGTGGCATGACTCCGTAGATGCTGGAGAGCCCTTTGCTGGGTCGTAGCCCGAACAGGTTATTGAAAGCCGAGGGAATTCGAATGGAACCGCAAGTATCCGATCCTAAACCAATAGCACCAAAACTAGCGGCTACTGCAGCACCGGTACCGCCACTGGACCCACCAGGTACACGGCGGTAATCATACGGATTGCGAGTCTGGCCAGTCAGAGAAGCAACTGTGGTGATACCGTAAGCGTATTCATGTAGCGTGGTTTTCGCGATTATGATAGCACCGGCCTCAAGTAGCTTGTCGATTTGAGTGGCATTTGCATTAGGAAGGAAATTTGCCAGTGCCACCGAACCACCAGTGGTCGGTAAGTCTTTAGTATTGTAATTATCTTTGACCAAAATCGGTATACCATGCAGGGCACTCCGTGCGCCACTTCGGACCCGTTCAGCATCCAGAGCTCTCGCTGTGACAGTCGCCATTGGATTCAGGCGCACGATGCTATTTAGTAGGGGACCCTTTTTATCGTATGCCTCTATTCGAGCTAAGTATTGGTCAACCAATTCCACTGAAGTGGTTCGACCCTCTTCCAATGCGGACTGAAGTTCCGCGATGCTGGCTTCAAACACATCAATAGTATCCTGAGCCGAAAGATGCAAACTCACGCTAAGTAATAACGTGCAAAGAATTTTTATTATCATCCTCATTTCCTAGTTCCTAAAGATGTATTCTTGATTGTGAGTAGCCACTGCCTCTCCATCAATGAAACGTGGGGCAAACCGAAATCTCCGCACCGCATTTAACAAACGTCTTCTTAATATTTCGCTATCAATACTACTAATCACAACGGGGTCTCTCACGAATCCCTCTTCGTCAACAGTAAAAGCTATTCTTAAATCATCCCTCTGGTCACTTATCCCTGTAAAGTCTGCTACATCTGGTACAACAGTGTATAGCGGTTGAAGCCTTTCATTCCCCCTAAACGCCCGACTGGCCCCAATAAACAAGCAATGCACCGTCGATTCCTCTGACCTGCCAAGATTTTCATAGGCCTCTATTAAAGCGATTCTATTTCGCAGGGTAATGTCAGCATTGGGGTACCGAGACAGAGATTCCAACGAAAGTAATAGTGGTTCAATAGCTTGTTCATACTGTCTAGTTTTGAGGAAATAATCGCCCAGCAGAAGATCTGCCCTCACAAGATTACTGCGCGCGGCTGGGTCGGTAGATGAGTACAGAATCTCCCGAGCATCGGTAATTCTCGAATGGGCTGTATCAAACTGTTCAGCACGCAGTGCTACGGCCCCTAATTCCAGATAAATAGCCCCCACTTTACTGGAATCTTCCCCAAAATGAGTACGAGCCAGCTCCAAGGAACGAACGTAGTATTGGGAAGCTAAGTGTGTACGGTCAAAGTCAGCTAGCATCTGCCCCAAGTTGCTCAGTGGATCAATCATAGCTTCGTTGCCAAATCCGAAAATCTCCTGATAAATGGTAACTGCTTCATCCAATACTGATTGAGACTCAGTTTCATCCGTCAATAGGATGGCATAATTAATAGCTAGCATGGCGGTGCGCTCATTGGCCTCACCAAAAATACGCCTGCCAATATTATATGCTCTTCGTGCAGCCTCCCTGGCTAAGTCTGGATTCGAATTCCGGGTATTCGCGTATTCCAGGTAAGCCGAATTGAAATCCTGCAGATCCGCCGTTGACTGCGCCAGAACCTGGGAAGGCAGAAATAATATGACCAAGAGTGTTAGTAACTGAGTTTTTAACAACTGTCTCTCCCGCAGGACTATGACAAAGGCTAACACCATACAATACAGAGGCAAACCAAATTTCTGACCAGTACATTGCTTAAACGTGAGGTTACAAGTTTGGAAAATTACTCAGTTAATTTGGTATATTGACCAGCTCTAGCTAAACTTAGGTAAAGATAATGAAGAATTCTAACCGATTTTCCTGCTCGCGAAGAAAATTTAGCCGTCAACTCTTTATATCGGCAACTGCGATGAGCGCGGCTCCAATACTACTGCCCGGTATTGTGCAAGCTCAGTCTTCAAACCCACTCAAAATAGGCATTATCGGTTCAGGACGCATTGGCGGTTCTGTCGGTCTGCGTTGGGCGGAAGCCGGCCACGAAATACTGTTTTCATCACGCAACCCGGATCAACTAAATGATCTGGTAACACAGGCTGGACCCAAAGCGAGAGCGGGATACCCACAGGAAGCAGCTGAATTTGGCGATATAGTTTTTGTTGCGGTTCCTTATGCTGCCACACCTCAGGTCGGTCGAGATTATGGTGCCCTTATGCACGGCAAGATCGTGATCGATTGCGGTAATCCTTATGTACAAAGGGATGGCGAGATGGCAGCGGTCGCGCTTGAAAAAGGAACCGGTGTCGCGTCAGCGGAATTCTTACCAGGCGTGAAATTGGTTAGAGCATTCAATGCATTGAGCTGGGTAGAAGTGAATGAAGAAGCACACCGAGATGGAGAGCTAATAGCGATTCCAATTGCCGGCGACGACCAAGAAGCGGTTGCTGTGGCTACTCAGCTGGTTATTGATGCGGGATTCGATCCAGTTATAGTCGGTGGATTGGATAAAGCCGGGCTTTTCGATCAGGGAACTGCAGTGTACGTAAAGGGGATGACTGCAAGAGAGATGCGAGCCGAGTTAGGACTTTAAGATTAACGCACCCCATGTAACTTACGCTACCCCAGAACCTACTTAGCTTGGAAACGCTAAGGGGGATAGCCGCCTTCTTAAGAACAGACCAGTTGTGATGCAACCATACCCACAACTGGTCCCTTTTCCCAATACTCACATAACGGAGAAATTAGGGCATTCTCACCGCTCTGATTTCAATCTCTACCAGCCAGCCACCGACCACTAGATCCTTTATCTCTACAAAAGAACGTACTGGTTTACTGGGATTCTCATCAGTGCCAAAAAACTGAGAATAGCCTGCATTAAACCCCGCAAAATCCAGTTCGTCATCATCACCAGCTACTGCGAAAGCTCTCACCTGTACGATATCACTCATAGACCAGCCCTGGACTTCCAGCGTTTCCTTGAAACGAGAGAACGTATTTATGGTCTGTTGTTCCATATCTCCCCACGTTCCATCCTCTTGCGGACGGGCGCCCGATCCGCTCAGGTACATAGTTTCAGCTCCTGGCGGAATTGTAATACTAGTGTAAAAGAAGTTGCCTTCATTATAGCGAGTAATTTCTTGTGCGCTCACGACTGCAGCGGCTCCCAGCAAAGTGGTCAAGATAGCCACAAAAATCGATGTGTTAACTCTATGCATTTTTTACCTCCTACTTTGTAATTCCTTTAAAATGCGAGAACTTAGGTTTCCTATGGCTGAGCCGCCATCGCGGAACCATCGTCCACGACCTCCTCTCCCAAGAATCGGGTTGTAACTATACCAGTGGTAATAGCTCCGTTCACATTTAATGCTGTACGTGCCATGTCAATAAGTGGCTCAATCGAAATCAGCAAAGCTGCAACAGTTACGGGAAACCCCATCGCGGGCAATACTACCAGCGCCGCGTTGGTGGCACCGCCACCAACACCGGCAATACCAAACGAGCCAATGGCGACAATGAGCACCAGGCTAGTAATAAAGCCCAGATCGATGTCTACTCCCATAGTCGGCGCTACCATAACCGCCAGCATGGCCGGATAGATCCCTGCACAACCATTCTGACCTATCGTTGCTCCAAATGATGCGGAGATGTTAGCGATGGGTGCCGGCACCTTCAGCTCTTCAATCTGCGCCCGAATAGTAAGAGGAATGGTGGCTGCCGAACTGCGGGTTACAAATGCGAAAGTAAGAACCGGCCAAACTTTCTGGAAATAACTTCGCAGATTGGCTCCTAACAAACCAATTATCATGGCGTGCACACAAAACATAATGGCTATAGCAATATAAGAAGCAACAACAAAAGTTATGAGAGTCACAATCGCACTTCCATCCGAAGTCGCAATAACACGAGTCATTAGTGCCAACACACCATAAGGGGTCAGGTTCATCACTATGTTGACCAATTTCATGACTACTGTTTGAGTAGTATCTACAAAAGCGCGGATGCGGTCGCCGTGCGTGTTATTTTCTTCAGAGACCAATAAGGCAGCAATACCGAACAATAATCCGAACAGCACCACCGCAATGATTGACGTGGCCCGCGCGTCAGTGAGATCCGAGAAAATATTTCGAGGAATAAAACTGACCAATAGTTGTGCCAAGCTTAAATCAGCTACCGATCCTCGCCGTGTCTCCAGCGCTTCCGCTCTGGCGAGCTCTCGAGCGCCGCTCGCGAGTTCACCGGCATTGAGACCAAAAATGGAGGCCATAAGAATTCCAACTAGTGCGGCAATCATGGTTGTTAAAACAAGAATACCCACTACCGAACCACCGATCTTACCAAGCGACTTTATCTCTTCTACTCTTAGAACAGCTGCAATCATTGTGACCAAGATTAACGGCATGATGATCATGCGTAACAAATTTACGTAAGAGTTAGCTATGACGTTGGTCCATTCGAGAGTTTGATCTGTCACTGCCCCGGAATAACCGAAAGCAATCTGCAGATAAAATCCAAACAAGGTGCCGGCAACCAAACCGGTCAGCACGCGTCGAGACAAGCTTGTGTCATTCTTGGTTAGTTGGTACAAAAAACCAAGTAACGCAGCAAAGAAGATTAGGTTTAAGATCGCAAGGACTGACATATTATGACTCCTCGGCTCAGGCCAGCGCTTGGATAGGCTGTCATTTTGCTTAAGTTATTCGGTTTGCAGACCAAGTTGTTATTTTCCGGAATTATTCTAATTCACCCGAGTATATAACTCACTTTAGAGTAAGGCCAAGTTTTGAACGGGCCGATTCGATCATTACTCAAGAAGCTATCTTCCCAGGGTGTTAATGTAACTAACCACATTAACAATATTATCTTCATTGGCAAGGGTTTGAGCCATGATTGACATCTGTTGACCGTACGTATCCTCTGCTTGATTTCCGCGATAGCCATTCAAAAAATTCTTCAATTGAGTGACCAGGTACCAATCATTCTGGCCGGCTAGGGCAGGAGCCCCAAGGTCGTCGTTCCCTTCTCCCTCCGCTCCATGGCAGGTGGCGCAGACATTGTAGAGCCCTCGTCCCGCCATGGCATCGCCCTCAATCGTGACCTCCGAAGGCTTATATTCCCAGCTCCCTACCCAATCGAGGATTTCAGCGATGCTTTCATCTGTTAATTTGGCCGCCATCGGCTGCATAGCGACTCCTTCAATATCCCGCGGGTGAACACCCCGCAATCCGGCACGATAAC